>CAJXNU010000006.1 GCA_913057255.1 uncultured Wenzhouxiangella sp. | reverse complement strand
TTGTGTGGCAAATAAGGTCGGACATCGACCTCTTCTATGCGAGGCGCTTCAATTAATAAATCAAGAAATGGCCGCTCGGATGTGGTGTAGATCGAGCCATTGAGTCTCGCTGATACTGAGGGGCTCTCCACCTGAATCTCTCGAAACTCGACCTGTTGAGGTGAGAAGAAAATCTCTCCTTCCACTTGATCCACCTTGATCTCACCTTTCAACACATCAGGCCAGATCAATTGGGGTTGGCCATCAGGCACCACGCGCAGTCGGTCCCCAGCTCGAGCCAAGGTGGCATCAAGCCCCTGCAATGAAAAATTGGATTGATCGATGACAATGGCCAAGTCTTTGACCACGCCATCAGCTTCGTGAAAGTGACGGCCTGAATCAGCGGTCAACACAATGTCTTTTAGTTGGCCCGACAACATCGATGGCCAGCGCGCATCTGAACTCAACCAAGGATCGAGCGCTTGATGCAGTGAGGCCAGGTCCGCAAACTCGACCCATAAGCCTTGAAGCGTGCTGTGCTGTGCCCAGGCCAGAGAGGACACCACCGATTGATCATTGAAATTAAGATGGAATAGCTCTGCTGCCCAAGCCCGTTCAGTGGATGGCTTGTCTGCACTCGGCCAACGCTCAACGGAACCCTCGCCCTCCACCTCACCATGAGGCCCTGTGAGCAACCAGCTTGAATCGACCCGACCCCCTGCTTGCTCATCCCATGTCAGCCAGGCCTCCAAGGTCAGTTCAGTGGCCACCTCAATTTGGTCTGTCACGCCAGTTTCTCGCAACCAATAGTCGAGAGAAATTTCTTTCGCGTTGAGCCACGCTTGTGCACGAACCCAGCGCGCTTGCTGTTGCACCATCAGCAAACGAAATTGGACCTGCTCTTTGTCATTGGCTCCAGCGGCCAGCCAACCCGATAAGCGGTATTCATCGCCCCGCTTGGCAAAATTAGCCTCAGCCACATACAGGCCAATGGGCGCTTGATTGATGGGCTCTAAGTTGAGAGAAGCGGCCCGGATGGATACGCCCAACCATTCGGGCAACTTGGGCACCGAATCACGACTGGGCGTTTCAACATCGCCCACGCCCCCCGGATCATCAGCGTCTGTCATCCAGGCCACTTGCCATTGACCGCTGGCCGTTTCGATCAGTGAGACGGACGGGCCGACCAAGATGACCTCTAGCGGCGCTCGTCGAGAGTGGAATAGCCTCAGCCAATTGATCTCGAAAACGGCCGTATCTAAGCTGAGCGCTGAGCCTGTGTTGGGAACAACGGTGACATCATCAAGCGTCAGGGTCGGTACCAGTCCCGGCCAAGCGGCTTGCATTGACCCAATCTCCACCTCGGCATTGAGCTCGGCAGACAGGTAGCGTTCCAGATCTGGCTTGAATTCTCCGATATGGGGCAACAACAATCGAGTCACCCCGACCACAACCGCTAAGCCAATCACCACCATGGCGACCCCATTAAACAGCCTGGCACGCAGGCGACGCCATCGGTAATGGGGGGATTTTAGCGGGTCAGTGGCAGTCAAAGACTCACCTCAAAGTAAGACGACGTCGAATTGATCCGATGCATAGTCACTGTGGGGCTGAAAGCGAATGGCCGTTCCAAGCTTGTCAGTGAGCTCAGCCACCGTGGCATCGTGCTCATCCAAAATACAATCAATCACACCGGGCGATGCCATCACTTGAAGCTGTCCCGTTTCAAATTGGCGAGTGGCTCTCACCACTTCTCTAAACACTTCCGAGCAGACCGTTTCGACGGTTTTCACCCGACCGGTTCCACCGCAGACACGGCAGGGCTCACACAAGCGCTGCTCCAGGCTTTGTGTGGTTCGTTTGCGTGTCATCTCCACCAGTCCCAACGGGGAGATGTCAGAGACCGACGTTCTGGCCGGATCACGTTCTAGGGCATGGGTCAGCACACGAAGCACCTGTCGCTTGTGCTCTTCATTGGTCATGTCAATGAAATCGACAATGATGATTCCGCCTAAGTTTCTGAGCCGAAGTTGACGGGCGATGGCTTGTGCCGCCTCCAAATTGGTCTTGAAGATGGTCTCTTCTGGGTTTTTGATGCCAACATAACCGCCGGTGTTTACATCCACCGTGGTCATCGCCTCGGTTTGATCAATGGTGAGATGACCACCCGATTTCAATGGCGTGGTTCGGCTCAGCGCCCGCTCAATCTCAGACTCCACCCCATAGAGGTCGAATAGGGGCCTCGCTGCCGTGTAATGCTCAATGCGATCGACCCAATCTGAGAAGAATTCTTTGGCAAAGCGGATGGCACCTTCGTAAGTTGAGGCATCATCGATTCGCACTTTATCGATTCTTGCATGCATCAAATCTCGCAAAGACCGATAGGGCAGCGACAAATCCTCATAGACACATTGCGTTTCTGTGGCCGACTTTTGGTCTTGAACCACGCGCTCCCAGCGTTTGAGCAAATACTCCAAATCACTTTTGAGGGCGTCTTCTGCCACACCTTCTGCATTGGTTCTGACAATAAAACCCATGGCCGGTTCAGGACCGATCAAGGTCTCTATCATTTGCTTAAGACGTTCACGCTCGCCCTCATCCTCAATCCGAACAGAGACCCCAATGTGCGTTGAGGTGGGCAATAACACCAAATAGCGCGAGGGAATGCTCAGCTGTGTTGTGAGTCTTGCCCCCTTACTGCCCAATGGGTCTTTCATGACTTGCACCGGCAAGACTTGTCCCTGGTTAAGCAGATCACTGATCGCGGGCATGGGTTTGGTCTCAGTCGCCGCCTCGCCTTCAACGCCCTCCTCGGTGAGCTCATCGACGTTGCGCGGCAACAAATCGGCGATATGCAAGAAAGCAGTACGGGCCAGACCAATATGGATGAATGCTGCCTGCATGCCAGGCAACACTCGCTCAACCCGGCCCATGTAGATGTTGCCGACATAGCTGATCACGTCCCGTCTCTCCAGATACAGCTCTTGGACCAGACCGCTCTCAACAGCCGCCACTCGACATTCTGTCGGTGTGACGTTGATTAGTATTTCATCACTCAAACTGGGGCTCTCTTGGCAAGTGTTAATCGCTCAGGATGCCATAAGCCTGCACGGCGCAACAACTGGCCTGTTTCATAGAGTGGGAGGCCCACCACATTGCTGTAACTGCCCTCAATGCGCGAGACAAACAAACCGGCTTCATTTTGGATGGCATAAGCACCCGCTTTGTCCATTGGATCACCACTGGCCACATAGGCCTCAATCCATGTTTTTGGTAAGGTGGCCAACCACACGGTGGTGGTGGCAAACGCTTCCAGCACGTCCCCTTCAGGGGTGATGATGCACACCGCTGAACTGACTTCATGGCTTCGACCGGACAGCCTCTCCAACATCTGAAAAGCCTCATCACTACTTGCTGGTTTGCCCATGAACGCTTGATCCAGCAATACGCCCGTATCGGAGCCCAGCACGTGATGGTTGGGGCACTGACCTCGGACCGCCTGCGCTTTTTCTCTGGCCACTCGCCGAATTAGCGCTGGGCCCGACTCACCGGCGATGGGCTGTTCGTCAATATCGGCCGGCTCAATGGTGAATGGGAGGCCGAAGCGTTTTAAGAGATCGGCACGCCGAGGCGAGGCCGAGGCCAAGATCAAAGAGACACTCATCCATCACCTCGGTGATAAGGATGGCCTTGGCTGATGGTCCAGGCTCGATAAAGTTGCTCGGCCACCATTACCCTAACCAACATATGAGGAAAGACCGCTGGACCCAGTGACCAGCGCTCATCGCATGCTTCGACCAAGGTGCGCGCTAGGCCATCAGCGCCACCAATAAAAAAGCACACCCCATCCCCATCATGAAGCCATCGCTCCATGGCGTCGTGCAGCTTTTCTGTTGACCAAGCATTGGGCCCGCCTTGGAGCGCCACGCGTCGAGACCGTGGCGGGCACTTGGCCAGCAGGCGATCTGCCTCCACTTCAGCACGTTTGGGTTCTTTGGGATGAGCGGCATCCACTTCAATCAATTGAAGTGGCATATGCGGTGGCATTCTACGGGCGTAGTCTTGCCAGCCCTCTAAAAGCCACGACGGCATGCGGGTACCGACACTGACAACGTCTAGTTTCACGGCGCTTAACCTCTGGCATTGCTGCGCGCGCTGGGTGGTGTCGACCACAATTTCTCAAGGTTATAAAAAGCGCGGGTCTGAGGCAGCATGACGTGCACAACCACATCACATAGATCCACCAATACCCACTCTCCCTCGCGCTCGCCTTCGATGCCCATGGGACGGATGCCATTTTGCTTGGCCCGTTCAACCACGCGCTCAGCCATCGCTTTGACTTGACGGGTGGAGTTGCCGCTGGCAATGACTAGATAGTCAGCGAATGAATTGCGATCGGTTAAGTCAATGACTTCGATCTGCTCGCCTTTCATGTCCTCCAACACGGTGACTACAAAGTCACGCAATGCCGAAGCAGACATCGTCGTCTCTGAACTCAACTGCGCTCTCTGGGATTGGAATATTGCATGTGGCTTTATTTTACCTTGTCTTTGGAAGGCGTGCTCGTCCGATACAGGCCGTGTTTGTTGATATAGGTCAACACCGTCGCAGGCAAGAGAAACCGCGGGCTATGACCTTGGGCCACTTGAGCGCGAATATGGGTCGAAGAGATGGCCAACTGGGTGACTTCAACGTGCCGCACTCCGCCAGCGGGCGTGCTGACCAAGTCCCTTGTCCTGTCCACCCGTCGCTCGGAAATATAGGCATCGAGCTCAGGTGGATAATTGGATTGAGAGTCTGGACGTGTCATCACCACCAAGTGGGCCAAATCGAACAGCGCTTTCCAATCACGCCAGGTATCGAGTCGATTGGCTGCATCCTGCCCCAAGCACAAAAAGACGGGCACATCGCCGACGTCTTGGCGAATGCTTCTCAAGGTATCGACCATGTAAGAGGTGCCCCCACGACGGACCTCTCGGTCATCCACCGTGAGATCTTGATACGGTGCCAAGGCCAACTCCAGCATCGCCAAGCGATGAAAAGCCGATGCATAGGTTTGACTGCGATGCGGTGGAGATCCCACCGGTACCAGACGAAAGTCACTGACTTTTAACCACTCACTGACTTCAGCAGCTGCCCGCAGATGGCCGTGATGTACCGGATCGAACGTGCCTCCAAAAACAGCCACTGCACGGTTTTGGATCGGGTTTCTTGATTGAGCTGGTCTAGGCGACATGACCGATTCCCTCATCGGTGAGTGAGGTGCCCACAAGAGCCATGGACTCACCTGTGCACAAGGCGACGCACACCCGCTCCAATGTGATCCAGAAATAAACCGATTGGCTAGATTTTGACATCCTGTCTAAAACGGATAACTGCACCATTGCCTCGGTCAAATGCTCAACAGATAAACGTCTAGCCGCCATTTGCAGTGGACCTTGTCGACTCTGCCATACCCCAAGTTTTTGGAAGGCTTGTTGTTCGCCCACGGATTTTGACAAAAGCAAAAACGATCCCAGGGTCTGTAGCTCACGAGACAGCGCCGAGACGACCAACGGCTTATAGACATCGGTTTCGAACAAACCCCGAACGCAGCGAAGCGCTGCCCCACTTTGGCCGGTCAACACCAGCTCTGTGAGTCTATATGCATCGAATCGGGCATTGTCGGATACGGCCTCTTTGAGCTCCGCCAAGCTCAAGCGATGATTTTGGGGATAGAACAAGGCCAGACGCTCGACTTCTTGAGCGGCCGCCAGTAAATTGCCCTCCAGCCGATCGGCCAAAAACTGCGCACCGGGTCCATCAATACTCAAACCGCGAGAGCGGAGTCTCGCCACAATCCATTTCGGCAACTGATGGGGCTTCACGGCCCAACAGGGCACAAACACCCCTGCCTGATCAAGCGCTTTGAACCAAACGCTTTTCTCACTGGCCATTTCCCAAGCAGCACATTTGATGAGCAAGACATCATCTCTTGGCTCACCCACCCACTCTCTTAGCGCACTGCCACCCTCTTTGCCGGGTTTGCCAGTGGGCAAGTTCAATTCCACCAATCGGCGCGATGCAAACAATGACCCCGTCTCTGTGGATTGAGTCAGCGAATCCCAGTCAAAGCGACCTGCGGCATCCAATACCACCCTCTCGCTGACGCCTTGGGCCCTTGCCGCAGACCGAATGGCATCGGTGGCTTCTTCAACCAGCAGCGCTTCAGGACCCGCCACCAAATACACGCTCGCCAACGGGCTCTCTAGTGTGGCGGGCAAACGATCGGGAAAAACCTTCATTGAGACGTGTTTTCCTGATGGACAGATGTCTTGGCAGGTGAACCGCCCAATCGGCTCGCCAATTGACGAACGATGATGGAGGCCAGTGCGCGAGCCAAGTCTTCAGCCAATATCTCTTCTTCCCGACTGGAGCCTAAGATCGCTTGGTCATTGAAACGATAGTCGCGAGATAAACGAATCACCTCGTTTTGGATAATGGGTTGACCCTCTGAATCTAGGAAATCAAATTGAACCTCGAGATAGAGAATATACTCACGCACTCGGGCATCTTGCGAAATGGTCAGTGCTTCACGATAGACCCGCTCTCGTTTGATCTGCAAGCTGGATGCCTTGGGCGCCGTACCATTGGTCAATTGCACACCATTGGCCCGTAGCTGCGCACTCAACTCACGAACAAAATCGGTGGTGTTATCTGGCGAAGTCACGCGGATGAGCCGCATGGCATCGGGCAAATCGACTTGACCTCTGAGCTGAAAACCACACCCACCAAGCGCGATGGCCAAGATGACCATCAACACCCAGTGATGCACCCGCAGTGCCTGTGTCTTTATATGCAACATGCCGTGAGTGGTCATTTCAGGTGGCCACGATATTGACCAGTTTATCGGGCACCACAATGACTTTCCGAATGGTCTTTCCGTCCAAAAAGCGCGCGGTGTTCTCAGAGTTTTTGGCCAAGCTCTCAATCGAGTCTTGATCCAACCCGGGGGCCACATCCATGCGGTCTCTGACCTTTCCATTGACCTGAATCACCATGGTGATCTGTTGGCGAACCAAAGCCGATTCATCACACCTTGGCCAACCGGTGGCAAATACCGAGCTGTTGTGCCCAAGCGTATTCCACAGCGCTTCGCTGATGTGCGGGGTGACGGGCGCAATCATCATCACCACCCCCTCCCAACACTCCTGAACCAAAGCGACTTCGGCCTCGTTGTTGGCCTCAAACTTGGCAATTTCATTGGACAGCGCCATCACCGCAGCAATGGCTGTATTGAACGCATAACGACGCCCAAAATCATCGCCCACTTTTTTAATGGCCTCGTGCAACTGCCGACGAAGATCAAGCGCTTCTTGTCGCTCAATGCCCTCACCACGACTCGCATCAACCGATGGGTGGGCATCGACATGGGCTTGCACGCCTGTCCACATGCGTTTCAAAAATCGCCAAGCACCCTCCACACCGGCATCGGACCATTCCAATGACTGTTCTGGGGGTGCGGCAAACATCGAGAACAAACGAACCGTATCGGCCCCATAGCGTGCCACCAACTCGGCAGGATCGACGCCATTGTTCTTAGACTTGGCCATTTTTTCGACCCCGCCAGGGATGACGGCTTGTCCATCGCTGATCAAGTGAGCCGACACCACGCGGCCTTTGGCATCATGTTCGGTTTCAACGTCTTTGGGGTTGAACCACTGCCTGCGCCCTGAATCGTCCTCACGATAGTAGGTCTCTGCCAGCACCATGCCTTGTGTCAGCAGATGCTCAAACGGCTCGCTGATTTGAACCAGCCCCTCATCTTTCATCAGTCGCGTCCAAAAACGCGCATAGAGCAGATGCAAGATGGCGTGTTCAATGCCACCAATGTATTGATTGACTGGCATCCAAGACTGCGTCTGGTGATCGACCATCGCCTCTGAATTATCTGGACAGGTGTAGCGAAGAAAATACCAAGAGGAGTCGACAAAGGTATCCATGGTGTCGGTCTCACGCTTGGCTGCTCGCCCACATTTGGGACAGTCCACATTCAAAAAAGATTCGCACCGATTCAATGGATTGCCTGAGCCATCTGGCACCAAATCCTCTGGCAACACCACGGGCAAGTCCTCATCGGGCACAGGCACCGAGCCACAGTCATCGCAATGAATGATCGGGATGGGACAACCCCAGTAGCGCTGTCTGGAAATGCCCCAGTCACGCAGACGGTATTGCGTGGTGCGACGACCCGCGCCTTTCTTTTCTAGATCGGCCACAATGGCCTCGAAGCCCTCAGCGCAACTCAAGCCATCATAGGGTCCTGAATGAACCAGCGATCCGGTTTTCGTCGCATAGTCTTCATGCCACTCAGTCGCATCGTATTCGCGACCATCGGGCAATCCAATCACTGGTTTGATCGGCAGCTTGTATTGCAGCGCAAATTCGAAATCGCGCGCATCGTGTGCCGGAACAGCCATCACGGCGCCTGAACCATAGCTCATCAATACATAGTTGGCAATAAAGATTGGCAATGACTCGCCAGTGAGTGGATGCGTGGCCTTGAGACCGGTATCGATGCCCCGCTTCTCTTGAGTCGCCAAATCCGCTTCTGAGACACCGCCTTGTTGGCACGACTCGATAAAGGCCTCAATGTCAGGGCGGCCCTGACTGGCTTCCTTGGCCAAGGGGTGCTCGGCAGCCACCGCCATAAAGGTCGCCCCCATCAAGGTATCGGGACGCGTGGTGAACACCTCAATTCGGTGCTCGCCACACTCAAAGACGACCTCCGCGCCCTCGCTTTTGCCAATCCAGTTGGCTTGCATCGTGCGGACTCGCTCAGGCCAACCGGGTAGGTCATCTAAAGCCGTCAATAAATCATCGGCGTAGTCGGTGATTCGGAGGTAGTACATAGGGATCTCTCGCTTTTCAACGACTGCCCCTGTTCGCCAACCCCGACCGTCTACCACCTGCTCATTGGCCAAGACGGTTTGATCGACTGGGTCCCAATTGACCACGCCGGTTTTTTGGTAAGCCACGCCACGCTCTAACAGACGCAAGAAAAACCATTGGTTCCATCGGTAGTAGCTGGGGTCGCAGGTGGCCAATTCGCGATCCCAGTCAATGGCAAAACCCAAAGCTTTAAGCTGGTCTCGCATGTGCGCGATGTTGTCGCGGGTCCACTGAGCGGGTGGCACTTTGTTGGCCATGGCTGCATTTTCGGCGGGCAACCCAAAAGCATCCCAACCCATGGGCTGCAAGACCTGCTTGCCTTGCATGATTTGATAGCGCGAAATCACATCACAGATGGTGTAGTTGCGCATGTGCCCCATGTGCAACTTACCTGAAGGGTAAGGAAACATGCTCAGGCAATAAAACCGCTCACCCTCTCCGCGATCGGCTCGGTGAGCCCCTTGCGCTTGCCAGCGCTGTTGGATGGCTGACTCAATTTGTTGTGGGTCGTAGGTCTTAGACACCCGATTTAGCCTTTCGATTGCACACACATTGGCTTAGTGTACAAGGATGAGGCAATTAATGGTGGTTGAGATCCCAGTCGAGTAGGTCAGCGATCCCCGCCTCATGGCTCTCTAAACGCTTTCGCAACGGACCGGCCAAACGCTTACCCTCCTCGACACCCCACTGATCAAATGCATTGATGCCCCACAAGACCGACAAGCTGTAGACGGCATGCTCCAGACTGGCCAATAAAAAGCCCAGTCGCTGCGCGCTCAATTGGTCAGTCAACAACAAGGCCACGGGTCGATTGCCCGGCATATGTTGATAAGCCGCGCCGTCTCCCCGACCTTGTGCAAATGCCTGTCGCTGGGCCAACAAATGAGCCATCTGAATGTGCCCACAGTCAGCTAGCGCCTCGGGATCGTGCAAAGCCCCCACGAGGAGCAATGGGTGGGTGTCCATGCCCTGATGGAGCGCTTGGAAGATGGAGTGCTGCAGATCCGTACCCCGCCCCCCAAAGATCAATGGCACCGTGGGAGCTGAGATGGGTTGGTCTTCTACATCCACCCTCTTGCCGAGACTTTCCATAAAGAGCTGCTGACAATAATCACCAAGCAAAGCCAAACGGGGCTCATACGACACCACGCCCAAGGTGGTGAGATCCAAACCTCGGCGCAAATGATCCACGCTCAAGGCAATCCAAACAGCGAGGCTGTCATGCCAAGCATTCGGGGCTTGTTGGTAGCGTTGATCGGCCTCGTGTGCGCCATCGAGCAGTGCTTGAAACGCGTCTGTGCCAATGACCGCTGCTGCACTCACACCCACCGACGACCAAAGCGAAAAGCGACCGCCAGTCCAATGAGGAAAGCTCAGCACATGCTCTGCTGGCACGCCAAAGGCCTGTGCGCGCTCAGGATTGGCGGTCGCCGCCCAGACCTGATTGGCAAATCGCTCGCCCAGCCAAGTCTTCAAGTGCTCCGCCTGGGCCAGCGTCTCTTCAGTAGAAAAAGACTTGGAGGCGATCACTAAGCCCGTGGTCTCTGGATTGAGGGTGCTCATCAAGCGCTTCAATCGACGCCCATCGGCCGTGGCCAACCAGTGCACGTTGACCGCGGAGTGGCCCGCATCGAGGGCATCGGCCACCAAGCGAGGACCCAGATCCGAGCCACCAATGCCGATGTGGATCAAATCAGTCAGCCCAGACTGCCCGGTGTAGAGGCGCTCGGCCACCGCCAAAAAGCGTGACTTTTGATGCTGAACTTGGGCATCGTCTGTCGATCTGAGACGAGCGTGCAGCGCCGGCTGGGCCTCTGAGCCATTGACCATCTCTCCGCCAAACAAAGCATCGATGGCCTGGGCAGGCTGTTGAGAGAGAAACGTGCTCAACAAGGCCTCTTTGGCATGGATTGAGAGAGGCAAGTGACTGAAGTCGTAGTACCAGTCGCCCTCAGACACGCGAAAATCGCGTGATCTGTTGGGCTCTTTGGCAAATAATTCGAGAATGGTTGGGTTCATGGTCACTGCCCAGATTGATCTGAGTTGTTGTTTTTATGCAACATATCCAGCTGGCCCCCTAAAAATGCGCATCGAGGGCAAAAAAAACCCCTCCCAAAGGTCGGGAGGGGCAATGTTTTCGGAGTGATGTATCTCGCTTAGCGCCCTGCAACCTTGCCAAAACTGTCAGCGTGATGCCAAGATTGGTTGTAACTATACCACATGATTTTTAAAAATCCAAGCCATTTCTTGGCAATTTGCTTCACCCAAACTTCACTCATCCTCGAGGATACTGCTTTCGTTCGGCCCAGTTTTTGGCTCCTCTGACTCCCTCCTGCTGAGCCGAACGCATCCCTTAGAGCCCCGGCTGGCACGATCAGTCGGGGCTTTTTCTTGACACTCAGGTGGTTAAGATAAGCGTCTGACGGATAGTGGCGCCCAAAAACGACGAGTGAGGGCGAGTCTGTTGGGCCGTTCCGATACACAGAGGTTTCTATGGATGATTCTTCACCACCCACCACGCTAGGACTCCAGGCCCGAAAAACCGCCAAAACACTGGGCTGGCTGGGGGTCATTCCCTTTATGGCCTTGGTTATTACCCATGCCCTAGGTGGTCCCCAATGGGCGCAGCAGGCGCTGGTCGCCTACAGCGCGCTGATTTTGTCTTTCATGGCCGGCACGTTGTGGTCTCAGTGGATTCATGCCACGCGCACCTCCACCCGATCCAGCCATCACTTAGTGGCCTCCAATCTTTTGGTTTTATTGGCATGGCCTGCGCTGTGGTTTCCCACTGCTTGGGCGAGCCTGTGGTTGGGCGCATTGTTTGCCATCCACTTGGTCCTCGATGCGCCGTGGCAATCCCAGTCAGGTCCAGCTTGGTATCGTCACATGCGCCTCGGGATCAGCGTGGTGGTCATCACTTTGCTCTTACTCGGTGGCGCCATCGCCCTGGGCATCCGCTTTGGCTCAGGGGCTGGGACATGAACCCGCAGGCGACTTCGGCGCCGGTTCTTTCACTGGAACATCTCGGCCGAGTGATCGATTCCAACCCGCTGCTGAATGACTTAAATCTTGAGCTATCGGCCAAAACTCGGTTGGCCATCATGGGGCAGTCAGGCTCGGGCAAAACCACCCTGTTACATCTGGCATCAGGAATGGATCAGCCCGATGCTGGACGGGTCGTGGTGTGTGGCCAAGTTTTGAGTGAGATGCCTGAGCCCGAGCGCACTCAATGGCGAGCCCAGCACATTGGCTTGGTCTTTCAAGATTTCAATTTGATTGACAGTTTAACGGTAGCAGAGAACATCGAAATCCCGCTGTGGCTGTGCGGTCTCTCAGACAGACAAGAGCGCATTCAACGACTGGCCGAGGCACTCGAGATCACTGCACTGCTGGGTCGCTTGCCTCAGGCCTTATCCGGCGGTGAAAAACAACGCGTGGCCATTGCCCGAGCGCTGGTGCATGAACCCGCTCTATTACTGGCCGACGAGCCAACCGGCAGTCTCGATGAGACCAATGCAGCCGCCGTTTTGAATCTTTTCAGCGACATCACCCATCGCCTCAATTGCGCTGTGATTGTGGTGACACATGACCCCAAAGCCGCCGAGACTTGTGATGTGGTGATGCATCTCAAAGGCGGGAAACTTCTCCCTGATCGCCCATGAGACTGCTGGCGCTTTCATCCCAGCGCTTCATTCAGTCACATCCTGGCCAATGGCTGATGGCCTTGATTGGCATGGCAGCCGGCGTGGCCGTGATGAGTGGCGTGTGGCTGATGCAACAAGCCCTCCTCGGTTCTCTGGAACTGGCCACCGCACAGCTGGTGGGCCAAAGCACCGTGCGGGTGCAACCGACCGCTGCTCGATTGCCCGAATCCATCTATCGAGACTTGGCCATTCAACCCGGCTCCCCAGAGCTCTATCCCCTGGTGGAGGTCAATGTGAGGGTTGCCTCCCCAGACTCTGATGTCACCACACCCATGAGGGTCTTAGGCATCGACCCGTTATCTGGCATTGGTGAGCGCCATGCTCTGGCCGGCACCGCCATTGCTGGCACTCTCATCGGTTCAAGTGATGCGGTGGTCATCAATGCCAACACGGCCAAACAACTCGGTGCCTCAGTTGATGACACGCTGGTGGTCGAGCAAGCCAGCCGCAGGATCGCCTTGGATATCATCGCCATCGTTGAAACGAGCCCTGGGCTGGATGGTCGATTGATCATGGACATCAGCACCGCGCAAACGCTGTTTGGCTGGGTGGGTTATTTAAGTGCGATTGAGGCGCCATTGAGCGCCAAGGCATGGCTAGACAATCAACCCGCCAATGGATGGGTGGTGGAGACCTCGGCTGAGCGACGCGCATCGGCGGCTGATTTGAGTCGAGGCATGCGGACCAATCTTCTGGCGATGAGCCTGCTTGCCTTAGCGGTGGGTTTGTTGGTGGTCTATGCGGTGCTCTCATTTTTATTGGTGCAGCGCCGGAAAACTTTGGCGTTAATGCGCGCCATTGGCGTGACGCAGGCTCAGGTCGTGATGGGCTTGGGCGCCGAAGTGATGGGCTTGGCGCTTTTGGGTGGTGGCTTGGGTCTGATCGCAGGCACTGAATTGGCCAATGCCCTGCTTACCTTGGTCAGCGCACCCTATGCCGCGATTTATCAAGTCACGCCTGCATCAGTTGTGACACCCACTTGGGGACTCTATCTCAGCCTGTGGGCAATGGCACTGGTGATGGCTTTGGTGACGCTGGCCTCGGTGTTCAAAGAAGCTTTCCAAGTCCCGCCCGGACAATTGGCCAGAGATCACTCAGGCCCGTCGGGGCCACCAACGCCTTGGGCTCGTTGGGCGGTGCTCCCTGCCGTGGCAGGCATCCTGATACTGCTTTCGGCCACCGACTTAACCATCGCGCTGGCTGGGCTTTTCTTGGTCTTGGCACCGTTGAGCATTTGGTTGCCCAAGCTCGGGTTTTGGGGATTGGCGCAT
This sequence comes from uncultured Wenzhouxiangella sp., assembly GCA_913057255.1. GTDB lineage: Bacteria > Pseudomonadota > Gammaproteobacteria > Xanthomonadales > Wenzhouxiangellaceae > Wenzhouxiangella. Next base: position 19,968 of record CAJXNU010000006.1, on the reverse strand, counting down.
CTTCGCCATCACTTGGGCGATGGCCTGATCAAGCGCGCTTGGCTGATGCTGTTGAGTGCACGGCATCGACTCATGCCCGCGGTCTCCGCCTTGAGCCTGGCACTGGCCTTGAGTGCCGGCATCGGCATGATGGTGCTGGGGTTTAGAGGCGCGGTGGGTGACTGGGTGGAACGCCTACTCCAAGCTGAGGTCTACCTCACCATCAACAACGAGCCAATCACCCAAGAGATCGAAAACTTCGTTGTCCAAACACCCGGCATTGAAGCGGTCAGCAGCGTCCGTCGAGCCCGCACTTCAAGCGGATTTGATGTCTTGTCTTATCAGTTGCCACCTCAAGCTTGGGCTGGGTTTGAGTGGTTATCCGTGGCACCGAGCTTGGGCAGTCCACAGGCCATCCCAGCCGCTTTCGAATCGGGTCAAGGGGTGTTGATCACTGAACCGCTGGCAAGCAAACAAAACCTCAGCGCCGGTGAGGAGATTGTGGTGATCACGCCCAAAGGGCCTGAGACATTTGAGATCTTGGCTGTGTTTCGGGACTATGCCAGCGAGCAAGGCGCTGTGGCGATTGATGATGGTTTGTATCTCTCTTTGTGGGAAGACCCACTTAAAGACAGCCTCGGTTTGTATTTTGACTCCGATGACATCGAAGCCACCTTAGGAGAGATCAAAGAGGGGCTGGGTTCGAAAGAATCCATCACGCTCACGACGCGTCAAAGTATCAAAGATCAAACGCTCAATGTCTTTGATCAAACGTTTCAGATCTCTTGGGCACTGGCTTGGCTGGTTGGATTGATCGCCTCAATCGCACTGATCAGCGCCCTATTGGCCATTGGCATTGAGCGGGCAAGAGAGTATGCAACGCTCAGGGCACTGGGGTTGAGTCCCAAGCAACTGAGTCGACTGGTGATTGCGCAAACCTTGGGCATGGCGGTGATGGCGGCTTTATTGGCACTGCCACTGAGCTTGGTCATCCACACGGTTTTATCAGCGATCATTCAGCCACTGGCCTTTGGCTGGCACATTGAATGGCGACTGCCGTTGATGCCTTGGGCCGTGACTGGCCTCATCGCCTTGGGCATTGGTCTGATCGCAGGTCTCTATCCGGCATGGGCAATCCAAAAAACACCGGCCGCTCGATTGTTGAGGTCGCTTTGATATGAAAAAGACACTGATCTTTTTGTTGGGGGTTTTGGCTCTGATCATCGGGTGGCTACATCTTGAGACCCGGACGCAGACCCCAAGTCCCTCGGGCTGGTCCTTATCGACTCTCTTAGGTGATGCCCCAGAGGGGTTTGAGCGCGTCACAGCGCCTGTGCCATTTAACTTCCCCGCCGATCATGCAGCGCATCTGGGCTTTCGCAATGAGTGGTGGTATTTCACTGGACGCTTAGATGCGCCCGACCGCGAACTCGGTTTTCAATTCACGCTGTTTCGGTTTGGCGCCAATCCGCCGGGTGATGACTCTCAAGCCACACCGGCTGAAGCATCCTCGGCCTGGGCCAGCGACCATTTATGGATGGCACATTTAGCCTTGAGTGACGGTGGCACGGCCACCACGCCTCCTCGTTTTTATCAAGCCGAGCGATTTGCTAGAGACACACTGGATCTTGCAGGAGCCACTGAACAAAAGTGGTGGCTCAAAGATTGGCAAGTGGTGGCCACTGACACAGGTTGGCGTCTCGATGCTCAAACCGATGAGTTTGAATTGTCGCTTGATCTGGTACCCACCCGCCCAATCACGTTGCAAGGCGATCAAGGATTTAGCCAAAAGGGACCTGAGGTGGGCAATGCCTCTTTTTATTACTCTCTGACCCGCATGCAGGCCACGGGCCAGGTCGTTCTGCACACACCCAAAGCCGAGCGACTCTCGGTGGAAGGCTTGGCTTGGCTCGATCGCGAGTGGGGTTCTGGACAGCTTTCCGATACGCAAAGTGGGTGGGACTGGTTTGCCATTCACCTAGACGATGGCAGAGACTTGATGGTGTATCGCCTGAGAAATCTCGACGACAGCATGTCGTCTTTCTCAGCGGGCGTGCTGGTGGAGCCCGATGGCACCACGCATCACTTAGACCACAGCGATTTTGTGGTCGCGCCACTCCAGTGGTGGACAGATTCCATGGGGGTGGCCTGGCCCACGCATTGGCGAGTGACACTGACAGAACATGATCTCTCGTTGATCACGCGTCCCTTGTTCGAGGAACAGCGCTGGAGACAATCCGTGGCTTACTGGGAGGGTGCGATTGATGTCTTCGATGCGAAAAGAAGCCGCACCGATGGAGAAAATGCCTCGACCCAAGTGGGCCGAGGCTATCTGGAACTCAGTGGTTATGCGGGGCGTGAAACACCTCGCCGTCGCGCATCACAAAAGAGACCGACTCAAGGCGAGTGACATCGGCCAGCGGATTGCCTTCGACCGCGATCACATCGGCAATGAAACCTGGCTTGATTTGGCCAAGCTCTTCTTCGACCCCCAGCAACTCAGCCGCTGACATGGTGGCCGATCGAATCGCCTCGGCCGGTGGCATGCCCGCCTCAACCATCAAGGCAAACTCTTCGGCGTTGGTTCCATGCGGGCTCACACCACAGTCGGTGCCAAACGCGATCTTGACGCCCGCTTGATACGCCCGCCCAAAGGTCTCTTGAATCAATGGGCCGATGGCCGCGGCTTTGGCCGCCACCATGGGTGGAAAATAACCATCGATTTGGGCTTTTTCTGCCACAAAGTCGCCGGCCAAAATGGTGGGGACATACCAAGTGCCTCGGTCCACCATCAGGGCCATGATCTCATCGTCCATGAACGTCCCATGCTCAATAGAGTGCACACCCGCCTCAACCGCTCGGCGCATGCCCTCGCCACCGTGGGCGTGGGCGGCGACATGCATGCCATAGTCGTTGGCGATCGCAATAATGGCATCGAGCTCATCGTCGGTAAACTGCGGATTCTGTCCGCTCCGGGCCACACTCAACACGCCACCCGTGGCGGTGATTTTGATGGCATCGGCCCCATCTTTATAGCGCTGACGGACCGCTTCACGGGCCTGGGCCACGCCATTGATCACGCCTTCTCTGGGGCCAGGCTGACCCATAAGATCAGCACGCCACGAGTTGGTTGGATCGGCATGGCCGCCGGTGGTCGCGATTGATTTGGCGGCTGTATAAATTCTTGGGCCTGGGATTTGGCCTTGATTGATCGCGTTTCTCAGCGCCACCGTGGCATTGAACGAGTCGCCCAAATCACGCACGGTGGTAAATCCCGCCGCCAACGTGACCCGTGCATGCTTGGCACCCAACAGGGCCACATCGGCCTCGTTCAAGGTGAAGCGATTGACCTGTGATCTCGGTGAATACTCCGAGGATAGATGGGTGTGCATATCCATCAAGCCCGGCAAACAGGTCATGTCTTTGAGATCGACTTCATTGATCGACTGGTCAGCCTCCGGTGCGGGGTAGCCGGACCAGACCGATGTGATGCGGCCATCGTCAATCGCGATGGTGTGGGCACCCACCAACTCACCTTGGGCCACATCGAGCACCTCCCCACAGCGAAGCCAAGTGCTCTCAGCCCAGCTGGTGGAGCCTAAGCCCATGCACAGAACACAAGCGACAGTCACCGAGTGAATTCGGCCAAATCGGTTTTGTTTTTTCATTCTCGTTCTCCCATGGGGTCTAGGTTATTCGGATGGCGAGTTTTAGGACAGCAATCCAGTCAACAGCAAAACGCTCAAGACCACCAGCCATAAAATCAGCAAGCGCCAGACAAAATGATGGGCCAGCTGAATGCCCCCTCGTTGATCAAGACCTTCGGGCACCACGGCATCAGCGAGCGTCTCCAATAGCTCACGGTGAATCATCCAAGCGCCGTGACCTTGGTCGATGCGCTGCTTGCGGTAACGGTGCCAGGCTTGATAAACGCGATCAAAGTCATTGGTCAGTGCGCTGGAGACCATCATAAACACCAAAACAGGCCACTCTAAAAAGAATCGCAAACGAAACAGCCATTCGCCATCTGTGGTGCCAATGTTTCTCTCACACACACGCTCAGTGATCCGATACAACAAAGCACCGGGAATGCCCAACAGCACAAACCAGACAATGACACCAAACCATCGGGCCAATGCGGCCACATAGACGCGCATGCCGGCGACATGGGCATCGTCCGTCGGCGAAAGACCCAGCGCTGAATTCTCCCCTTGGGCCAAGGCCTGATCGACATCGCGATCCAAATCCCTCGGACCGATACAAAAAAGCAAAATGACCAAGGCAGCCAATGCCCATAGCCATGAGCCACCCATGCCATAGGCGACCACCGAGAGCAAACCACCCCCGAGCACACTGACCCCCAAGACCCAGGCCAAGTCCAGCCAGGATGGGCTGGACCAGCGATCGCGCATGGATTCCAGCCAATCGATCAGCCCCTCACCAGAGCGCAGCCGATCAATGCCCGAGGCGTAGTGGCTGATGGCCAAAGCAGCGAAGAGCACCAAGATATTCATCGAACCCTACCTGCGTGATGTGTGAGGATGGGCATGTGCGACCGCTGACTCAGGCGACACCAAAAGATGACCCACAGCTACACGTGGTCGCAGCGTTGGGATTTTTGATCACGAAGCGAGCCCCTTGCAGGTTCTCGGTGTAATCCACTTCCGCCCCTTCGAGATACTGAAAGCTCAGAGGATCTACCAGGAGGGTCACCTCATCGCGCTGAACGGCAATATCGCCCTCATCGGTGGCCTCATCAAAGGTAAACCCATACTGAAAGCCCGAGCACCCACCGCCGGTGATATAAACCCGCAGCTTCAGGTTCGGATTGGCTTCTTCCAAGATCAGCTCTCGGACCTTAGCCGCGGCTGCTTCGGTGAAAACCAGAGGTTGTTGATCATTCATAGTGTATTAGCTTAACGAAGCCAAGCCGTGGCGTCTACCAGTGGATTTTAGAACCGAAAGGCGTGCTGTGAGCTGCCCCGAACGCCAGTCGCTAGATCTGCCCCTGGGCGATCAAATCTCTTGCCATGTAGAGCGCGGCAATGCTTCTGCCCTCGGTGCAGTCAGGCCGCTGAATCAGGCTGACCAAGTCATTCATCGGCCACTCAACTACTTCCAACTCTTCGGGTTCATCGCCGGGCAAACGAGATGGATACAGATCTCTCGCCAGAATCACGTGAGTGGCGTGGCTCATGTATCCAGGCGCCAGACTCAATTGCCCCAACTCGGTCAGTTGGTTGGCGGCATAGCCACACTCTTCTTGGAGTTCACGGTTGGCACCGTCTAAGATGCTCTCGTCTTTTTCGAGCCGGCCTTTGGGCAGACACAGCTCAAAACGATGGAAACCACAGGCATACTCACGAATTAACAGCACATGCTCATCATCGATCATTGGGACCACAATCACCGCGCCAATCCCACGAGAAATCAATCGCTCGTACTGCCGGCGCTGACCATTGGAAAATTCTAGATCCAACTGCTCGACTTTGAACAAATCCGCGGGACGATGCTCGCGTCTGTCATGGATGATGGGAAGGGGTCGGCTAAATGTTTTTGATGTCATTCGCTAAAGGATAGCAGGTCTTTTAGAAGCGTCGCATGCAAGCTGGGGCACGCGGCCAAAATTGATGTAGTTTCGGGGCCGATGGGCTGGCCTTGTAAATCACTCACCAAGCCTCCAGCTTCGCGGACCACCACGGTGAGTGCGGCAATATCTAGAATATTGACATCACTCTCGATCACCACATCTTGCTGCCCTGCAGCCAGTCGGTGATAAGAATAAAAATCACCATAGCCTCGGGTTCTGGCAGCCTGTTCAATCACACGACCCACCCAAGGCCATTGCGCTGAACGAGCCAGTGATCGGATGTTGCCAAAAGACACATCGGATTGAGACAGCGAATCCACCGCTCGCACGCGTATGGGTGCGTCATTAATCGTGGCGCCATGACCCACGAGCGCACATGCCCTCTCGTTGAACGCAGGCGCTGAGGAGACACCCAGTACCAGCTCGCCATCGACCATCAAGGCAATCTGAATGGACCAAAACGGCAGGCCCCGAATAAAGCTTCGCGTGCCATCAATGGGATCAATCAACCAAACAAAGCGACCCTCTTGCTCGCCGCCATATTCCTCACCCACCAAGGCATGTTCTGGAAAAGCCTCGGAGATGACGGAGCGAATGGCCCGCTCGCACGCGCGATCGGCCTCAGTGACCGGGCTCTCATCGGCCTTGGTCTCGACTTGAAGATCCCCTTGAAAAAATGACATGGCAATCGACTCTGCTGCCTGCGCGGCCTCTTTGGCGACCGTTAGCCAATGCGTGTCGACTTGATGATTTGTGCTCACTGAAATACCCCCAATTGTCCAGATCGCTCTATTCTAATCGCGCCATCACTAAAACGCCCAAGTGGCAATAAATAAGGCAACAGATCCAAGCGCTCAGCGCTGGGTTGGAGCTTGATCAGGGCTTGGTAGCGGTCGCTGTTGGAGCTGAGCTCCCCACTGACTCGCACCGCGCCTCGACTGTTGGATTGAATATCGGCAATGGTATGGCCTGCCAAGGTCTCATGGGGCCGCAAATCAATGGTGAGATCCCCTAAGGACTCATTCACCAAGCCTGCCAACCGCGCCTTTTGCCATAGCAACTGACCCGAGGCTGCCAAAGAAATACCCGGTTCAAATTCAACATAAGACACATCCAAAATCAGCTGCCCCTCTGGCCAGATCACCACCAACCACTGAGCCACATCCAGATACTGAATGTTGATCTCACCGCTGATGTTTTCTAAGCGATCACGATTCGATGGCCGCCACTGACCCTCAATGGCCAGATCGCGACTGGCGATCGACCAGTCCCACGTGAGTCCACCACCCCATCTCCAAGAAACGGGCAAGGGTGACTGCTGTGGCAACTTCAATCGCGCCTGGCCAGACCAAATGGTCCCTGTGACTTGCTGGAACTCAACAGCGCCCTCCTCGTTGGGGAGAAATAGAGAAGCGGGCAGCGTGGCCACGATGCCCAAGGGCACGACCAATAAAAAGACCCAAATGAGGCGGCGCTTCATGCTGAGTTCACTGTTTAGCGCTCAAGCAACAAAGAGACGCGCACATCGACCTGCGAGCCATCTGCTTGTCGAGTGGCCGACATCTGCTCGACCTGAATACCTGAACTCATCGACAGAGTACTCAGCCATGACATGACCTCATCAAATGCGGCGCCATCTAACCAGACATTGACTTGGTTTTCATTCACCGGCTCAATCCGTGTCAATGCACCAGCCAAACCGGCAGCACGCGCACTCTCATCGGCTAGGCGAAGCAGTGATTGATTGGGATCCATTGCCATCCGTGATGCTTGATTTTGCAAGGCCTGGATGTCTGAACGCGCCTCTTCTAACAAATTGAGCGTGGTTTGGTGATGCACAACCGCGGCTCGACGGGCCTCGCGTGCTTCAATCAAAGGCTCCCAAAGGCCGACATAAAAGGAAGCGCCGATCACCACCACCGCCAAGGCCATGAGCAGGCGCTGTTGTCGTAAGGGCAGCGCATTCCACCAAGCCATCATGAGCCACCCCGTCGAACGATCACACGGCCGTTGGCCCCTTGGCCAGAGAGAGTGGCCGACTGCACACTGGCCTCTAAATCACGGCTTCGCAATTGTTGGCCCACGGCATCCAAACTGGCCACATCGGGCGCAGAGACCGAGAGCTCTAACTCACCAGAGCGATAATTGAGTGATTCCACGCGCAGGTTGGATTGGGCGGCGATAACAGGCCCCACCCAGCCCATCAACTCCATTAAGCCGGCAGCCTGACCGTATTGCAAGCGCGCCATTTCACGAGCCAGCAACTCACGTTCACGCCCCATGGCCCGTTGACCCGGAAACAAAGACTGAAACGTCTCAGTGACTTCGGCCTGGAGCTGGTTGGCTTGACGCGCCAATAGATGCTGCTCAACGGCCACCAAACCGGTCGCCAATACACAAACGGCAAAAGCCAAGCCCGCCACCCAACGCCATTCACCACGCCAGCGTTTGGCCGCATCGGGTTGCCAAGGCCCAGTGAGCATGTTGATTTCAGTAGCGCCAGCTTGCGGAATCAAAAGCTCAAGTAGAGATCGATCCTCTCCGACTCTGGAGAGGCGACCGGACAGTGTCTCATCCAGTGAGGCGCTGGGTGCTTGCTGGCCATACCAAACCCAATCAAGCGCCTGAAACTGATCCAACATTAAGGCAGCGGTGCTGGCATTAAAAGCACCAAAAGACCACCGCCCCCAGCGAAGCAGCACTCGGCCATGAGACTCGGCGAGACTCAGCTGTCCGTCTTGATAGGGCAAACACAAAGCATCCGGCATCAACTGATCGGGGCTCAAGTGTTCTATTGATGCAAACAGCTCACCCATGGTCTCGCGCGCCATGGTCAGGGCAAACAACTCACCATCCGCACTGCGAGGCCCCGCCACCACATGCTCTTCCTCAATCGGGCCTGCCACAAACTCTTCAGCCGCCCACTGCAGTGCCTGAGCTTGTCGATTGGCCGGCATGGGGGGTAGATCCAGCGTGAGGGGACTTGCCAGCGCCGCATCGAATAAGACCACAACGTGTCTAGCGCTCCGGCAACTTAACTGACGATCGTTATCATCAGATTCCAAAACCCCCGACTCAAGCACCTGGCCTTGACGATCCACCGCCACCCAGTGGGGTGTATCACCAACCCAGTGAACAAATAAAGTCTCGGCCTGCGCAGATGACGATGGGTGGCGCGATGATTTATTCAAACTCATGGCTGTCCTTGACTGACATACCTGAAATCATAACCCGAGCCCGTGGCTGAGATCAGGCGGAAAACATCATGACTGATCAGCTCACCATCTCGATCCAAACTGACACGGGTCTGCGCCAAATACCAATCCGATTGTGTGGTGGTGGCGGCACGCTCTTTGACCGTGGTCTCTATCCCAGCCCAGACAGGATGAGCCCAGAGATCTTCGATGCGCTCAAAAGGTGCATCACCTAGGAGTTGTTGTGCACCGGTGAGCGTCAATGAGCCCATCAGAGAAGCGAGCACCCTTGGCGTGGTTTGATTGACGTTGACCAACAGTTCGGGCGTGGGTAGCACACTCACCCAAGGCGACAAAGTCTCCAGACTTTGTCGGTCCATCCCCGGCATTTCGATCAGTTCGCTGATGTGGATCAGCGGCAGGCGGCCGACTGAACCTTCGGTTCGTGGTCGTTGCAGCCAAGCGGCGATTTCAACGGCCAGGCGTTGGTTTAAGTTCAAAGAAATCAGCAAGCGCTCCAGCACCTGTTGAGCGAACAATCGCTGGTCAGGCTCTGGATGCAGCAAGGCATTTAAATTAAAGCGACCGCTGAGATCAATTAGCCGCCCCTGAACCACCCCACCGGGCACTTGATAAGGCGGTGTCCACTCAGACAAATCAATACCTGCGGGCAGTTGATTGCCATTGGCCTGCCACTCGGCCAAATTGCGCTTGGCCAACAGCACCATGCCATCGCTTAACCGATCCACCGTTGATCGGTCCATGAGCGCCTGTGTGCGGGCAACACTCTCTTGAGACCGCTCAAGCAGCGCCAAAGCCATGACGCTGGCCAATGTGACCACCACCAAAGTGATTAGGATGGCCGCGCCGCGTTCTTTGGACTGTTTGGATTGACTGTTCATGGCATCAGTTCAGCACAATCAAACGACGAATCTCGCCGTATCGAGCGTGGTCGAGAATCAACTCCACCGCTTGCGGCAAGGCCTCACCCGGCCTGGCTTGCCACTGGCTCTGCCAACCCACCCTCGGTGAAAAATAGCGAATCGACCAGCCTTCCAAATCCACCGCCAGGGTTTCGACTTGAACATCAGAGCGTCGGATGGGATACAAGGTCGGCCAGTAGAGTCGTTGCAGTGTGCCGGCTTCAAACTGCCATTGAAACCGCTGCAGCTCGGCTCTCGGCTGGCCCAAGGGGTTGGCCCATCCAGAGCGGATGCCACCAAAGGCCGTGGCCTGTCCAAAAAAATCACCCTCGAGCCGGTTGGCTGAGGCATCAAAGCTTGGGCGCGCCACCACCGATTGAAGATCCGCATCCAAACGGGCGATGGTGAGTTGCAAGTCAGATAGCACCTCGCCATGAACCTCAGCGGCCTCGGTGGCACTCGAGAGCGTGTTGAGTGCGCTGTAGGCACTCAAACTTAGGACAGAAAAAATCCCAATGGCAATCAACACCTCAATCAAGGTGTAGCCGCCCATCCATCGTTTGTAACGGACCCATCTCATGAAGAGACAAACCCGGTTTGGACAACGATCGGCGTGACACCCTCGCCTCTTGCATCATCTCGATCTTCAATCACCACATCGACCCGCAGCATGGCTTGATCGGGTGTGGGCTGAATCACGGCCCGCCAAAACCAAGTGCGATTGGCCATCGTCATTTCACCCGTCCGCTGACCCGGGACGGCATCATCACCGAGCTCAATCTGAGCCAAGACATGGTCGGCCACCCACATCGCCAGCGTGCGTTGTTCAAGCTCATATTGGGTATCTAGGGCCTGTCCGCCCGAACGGGCCAAAGCAAGCACCGCCACTGAGACAATGACCAGTGCCACCAACACCTCAATCAGTGTCATGCCCGATTGATGCCTGTGTTGCCTGATACTCAACGCTCTGCTCCCGACTCAATCTGCCACTGACCATCACTGGCCATCATCAGCGTAGCCAAGCGATCGCCCTGTCTCAACCGCAACTCGAACGCCGTACGTTGCCCCAAGGGATCACACAAAATATGAAACGGGAACGGATTGGACCGCGACAAACCGGCCGTGGTGAGATCTCTGCCGACATCGACCATGGATGGCTCAGGAGTTTTTTGAAGCGGGGTGGCATGGCCTTCAAGCACCAATTGAAGCCGTAATTCTTCTGACCAGCTCACCAGCTCTGGCGAGTCGGCACCATTCCAAATGAGGCCTTGTGCATAAAAACTCAGCGATTGTGGTTTGGCGCGAAACAAGGCCTGCTCGCAAACCGCATCGACTGCTTGCGCCACCTCGAGCAATTGATCCCGCGGGGATTGGGTTGAATCAAACGCCCCCAAACGAAGCGTCACCAAGGTCGCTACGATACTTGCAATGACCACCACCACGAGCACCTCAATCAGGGTCATGCCTCGAGCAGTGGCCGGCTGCATCGGCATCAGAGACCGGCGCACACTAAGCACGTCTTGGCTGGACTGGGTACCGAACTGAACTCACCGCATCCAGTTGCCAATTTCGGCATTGATGCCCTCGCCACCCGACAACCCATTGGCGCCCAGTGACCAGACATCAATCTCACCATGGATGCCCGGATAGAGATACTGATACTCGCGTCCCCATGGATCTAAGGGCAGTTGATCAATATAGCCACCCGCTTTCCAGTTCCTCGGTTCTGGCGTGCCGCTGGGCCTTTCAACCAAAGCTTGAAGCCCTTGCTCGGTGGATGGGTAGGTGGCATTGTCTAGGCGGTACAGGTTCAATGCCGTGACCAATGCCCGAATGTCTTGCTCAGCACGCACCACGCGGGCACGGTCGGGTTCATCCATAATGCGCGGCACCACCACAGCCGCCAAAATACTGATGATCACAACCACCACCAAGACTTCGATCAGTGAAAAACCTTTGGCGTTTGAGTTCATTTGCTTGCTCTATCCTTATCAACCCGCGGGCCATGCCCTGTTGATGTCCCATTTAATATCCATCATCATACGCTGATGTGCCCGTCAATCAATCCCAAAGCCCGCTTGAGTCGCGTCTACACCCCCCAAGATTTGAGGGTCGGTGAGACCGTCATCCTCGAAGAAGGGCCATCGAAGCACTTACTGACGGTACTTCGCCACCAAGTGGGCGATTCGGTGATTGTCTTTAACGGGGATGGTGCGGAATACACCGGCCAAATTCAACTCGGACCGGGGCCCAAAGCCTGCGTTGTGTCATTGGAAAGCCAAACCACCCCACAGGTCGAGTCACCACTCCAGATCCACTTAATTCAGGCCATCGGCCGTGGCGAGCGCATGGACTGGGTGGTCCAAAAAGCCACCGAATTGGGTGTGGCCCGCATCAGCCCGGTGTTTACGAAACGCACCGGCGTCAAGCTCGATGGCAAACGCCAAACCCAACGCCAAGCGCGGTGGCAAGCCATTGCCATTGGCGCTTGCGAGCAAAGTGGCCGGGTGCGCATTCCAACCATCGACGCCCCGATCGAGCTCAGCCACTGCGCCTTGGACTCACACACACCCACCTTTTACTTAGACCCACTGGCTGAACTGAGCCCGACGAATGTAGACAAAACCCATCAACTTGCTTTGATCGTTGGCCCTGAAGGCGGTCTCGATCCATCAGAGATCGACGCGCTCAAAAATCACGGTGCCCAAGGACTTCGCTTGGGACCGAGGGTGCTTAGAACCGAGACAGCGGGCCCTGCTGCTCTGGCGTGTCTGCACACACTGATGGGAGATATGGGGTGAGTGATCAAACCCACCTGACCCCACCTCAGTGGCAAACCTTGTCTTTGAGCGTGGCCATTGAGCAGAGCGAACAAATGGCTGAGGCGGCAGACCAAACGGTGAGCATCGAGCCGATCGAAACGGCGCTATTTGAGCAAGGAGCGGTCTCGGTGACCTTGGTCGATGCCGAAGACCATCCCTTGCATGAACCCGACCCAGGCGCCCTGCCTTTGTGGCCCACCGTGGTGATCGAGGCATTATTCCCCATCGATCAGGACTTGGACGATGTCACCCGCACCCTCATCGAGCGTGGCCTGATCGGCACCACAACCCCAGTGCACTCCAAGGCCATTGAAGAGCGAGTCTGGACTCGGGCTTGGATGGATCAATTCAAACCCATGTCATTTGGCAAGCGGCTTTGGATTTGTCCCACACACGTTGAGCCAGATCCTGACTGGCCCGTGGTCATTCGCATCGATCCGGGCTTGGCGTTTGGCAGTGGCACCCATCCCACCACGGCGCTTTGTTTGAGCTGGCTGGATCAATGGGCAAGTTCTCCAGCCCATCTTCCCTCTAATGATCCGGTGATCGACTTTGGCTGCGGCTCAGGCATTTTGGGGATTGCGGCCATTCTTTTGGGCGCCAAACAGGTGTTGGCGGTGGACCATGACCCACAGGCATTGACGGCGACCCAAGACAATGCGCGGATGAATGGCTGTGATGATGCGGTCTCAGTCTTCGATCCCGCGTCTTTCTTTGAACAACATGGCCAGACACAAAGCCCATTGGTTTTGGCCAATATCTTGGCCCAACCCTTGATTGAGTTGGCGCCGAAGCTGATGGGTCTGGTGGCACCGGGTGGTCATTTGATTTTGTCGGGGATTCTCATCGAGCAGGCAGAGGCAGTCAAATCAGCGTACCGGGACCTAGATCCCGGCCCGATGATGGAGACCAAAGAGGATTGGGTTTGCCTGGCATTTGCCCAAAAGGCCTGATCTCACTACAATGAGCGGGTTCCAACTGAATGATCTAATAGCTAAACAATAGTCTTTAACGAGTGTATTTTTGGGAGACACAATGAATCAATTACTCATCCCCCCAGTACTCGGGGTCGTCGGCCTGGTTGTGGCCTTCATCCTCTATCGCGTGGTCATGAGCTACCCCGCGATGGAAGGCAAGCCCTCTGAGATCGCCAAACTGATCCAACAGGGTGCTTTGGCCTTCATGCGTCGTGAGTTGATCCTGATCGGCTTATCGGTCGCGGTCTTGTTTGTGGCCTTAGCGAGCTCCGGTTTGGGTCTACAAACCGCGATTTCTTTCTTAGTCGGTGCCACGTGTTCGGCCTTGGCTGGATTCTTAGGCATGACCGCCGCGACTCGGGCGAATGTGAGAACCACCTCAGCTGCACACGAGTTTGGTCAAAGCAAAGCTTTGATGGTGGCCTTCTATGGCGGCTCTGTGATGGGCATGGTGCTGGCCTCACTTGGCTTGTTGGGCTTGGGCACGCTGTATTTCATCTTCGGTACGGACCCAGAGACGGCGCACAACATCCATGGCTTTGGCATGGGTGCTGGCGTGGTGGCTTTGTTCTACCGTGTCGGTGGCGGCATCTTCACCAAGGCGGCTGATGTTGGCGCAGACCTGGTGGGTAAGGTGGAAGCCGGTATCCCAGAAGACGACCCCAGAAACCCAGGCGTGATCGCTGATAACGTGGGTGACAACGTTGGGGATGTTGCAGGCATGGGCTCAGATATTTTTGAATCATACTGTGGTGCCATGATCGCCACTGTGGCCTTGGCCACTGTCATGGTCCAGCAATCAGCCACCAGCTTTGTTGAAGGCATGGGTGAAGGCAGCGCTTTGATGAGCTTGCCGTTGTTGCTCTCTTCTTTGGGCTTGGTCTGCTCAATCTTGGCCATCTTGGTGGTCAAAGCGAGCTCTTCTAAGAGCCCTGAGGTCGCCCTTCGTTTGGGCACCATGTCGGCTGCCATTGGCTTTATTGTCTTGGCCTATTTCTTAGTCGGTTACCTGGGCATCAACAATGGTGTGTGGATTGCGACCGTGGTCGGTGCTGTCGGTGGTGTGATCATTGGTTTATCCACCGAGTACTACACCGCAGGCAAGCCCGTTAGAGAGATTGCCCGTTCAGGTGAGACTGGGTCTGCCACGGTCATTATTTCAGGCCTAGCCACCGGCATGCAGTCTGTGGTGATTCCAATTGCGGCGATCTGTGTGATGATCTTTATCGCCAATGCCAATGCCGATCTTTATGGTGTCGGTATTGCCGCTGTGGCGATGCTCGCCACTGTGGGCATGACCATGGCGATTGATGCCTACGGCCCAGTGGCAGACAATGCCGGCGGCATTGCTGAGATGGCAGGTCTGGGCGAAGACACGCGCAAGATCACCGATTCTTTGGATGAGTTGGGTAACACCACCGCAGCCATTGGTAAGGGTTTTGCCATTGGAGCAGCGGCTTTGGCGGCATTGACCATCATCTCAGCCTACATTGCTGAAGTGTCTTACTCCTTGCCTGGCTTCGAGCTCAACATCTCCAATCCCAACGTGTTGATTGGTCTGTTCATCGGTGGTGTGTTCCCCTTCTTGGTGGCTTCCATCACCATGACTGCGGTCGGTGATGCGGCTTTTGAAATGATCCAAGAGATCCGCCGTCAATTCAAAGAGATTCCAGGTCTTTTGGAAGGCACGGGCACCCCCGATGCCGCTCGTTGTGTTGACATCGCCACCACCTCTGCCATCAAACGCATGATGCTGCCGGCAGCGCTGGCTGTGTTTGGTCCGGTGCTGGTTGGCTTTGGCCTTGGCGCCGAGTCACTCGGTGGCATGCTCGGTGGCGCCTTGTTGGGCTGTGTGTTGCTTGCACTGACCATGGCCAATGCCGGTGGTGCTTGGGACAACGCCAAAAAGCATGTTGAGAAAGGTCACTTTGGTGGCAAAGGATCAGAAACGCACAAAGCCAATGTGGTTGGCGATACCGTGGGCGATCCTTTGAAAGACACCTCTGGCCCATCAATGAACATCCTGATCAACGTGATGGCCATTGTGAGCTTGGTCATCGCACCTTTGTTGACACACTAAACCATCAAACCCGATCGGTCAGTGATTGCATCACTGACCACTGGTTTTGATCGTTGAAATAAAAAGAGGCGCCGATCCATTCAGATCGGCGCCTTTTTTATGCCATCACAACAAATGCCTGACCAGTCAAATCACTCAACGCTCCATAGTGACCCAACCGCGTTTTTGACTCAGCTTTTCTGTGACTCGTTGATCCATAGAGAAATGGCGCCATCGCCTGTCACATTGCACGCCGTCCCAAAGCTGTCTTGTGCCATATAAAGTGCGATCATTAATGCCACCGCGGTTTCACCAAACCCGAGCATAGAGCCGAGCAAACCCACCGCTGACATCACCGCCCCGCCCGGCACACCGGGTGCAGCCAGCATCACCACGCCCAAGGTCAAGATAAAGGGCAACATGCCAATCAAGCCAGGAAGCGCAAGGCCTTCTTGCAAGACCATCACCGCCACGGCGCAGGCCACAATGGTGATGGTAGAACCTGATAAATGCGTGGTGGCGCACAATGGAATGGTGAAACCGGCAATCTTCGGATCCACGCCATTGGCTTCGGCTGATTTGAGGGTCACTGGAATGGTCGCGGCGCTCGACATCGTGCCCAAGGCGGTGAAATAAGCGGGCAGCATTTGGCGAATCAGTGAGAAAGGAGAGCGCTTTGTCTTGAGCCCAACGATGGAATACAACACCAAGATCCAAACCCAGTGGAGACTCACCGACAGCGCCAAGATCACACCAAATGTTTTCAGTGTTGCAAAAACCGTGCCGGCTGCTGAGAGCTCAGCAAACACGCCGGCAATATAAAGCGGCAAGAATGGAATGATCACCGAGACCAGTAGAGATTCAATCACATCACGGCCTTGATCAAAGACCTGTTTGAGCGCCACCGCTTCACGCGCAGCAATCCCCAAACCAAAGATGAACGCGGCGACCAAGGCGGTCATGATCGACATCAACGGGGGGATGTTGACCTCAATAAACGGCCCGAGTGTTTGGTTTGGATCGGTGATCGCCTCACCCACTGAAGTGGTGAGCATGGGCACCAACACCACCGCGGCTATAAACGCGAGGATGCCCGCCATAATGGTGGAGAGATAGGCGCCAGCCAAGGTCTGGCCCAACAGCCGCCCTGACTGACGTGGCAAGCCCGCGATGCCTGAGGTGATGAAAAACAAAATCAGCAGAGGAATGGTGAAAAACAGCAGCTGACCAAATAAGCCTTTAAACGTCAGCAAGATCTGAACCACCCAATCAGGCGCAATCAGTCCGATGACAATACCCAAGACAATCCCAGCGATCAGTTTTACAATAAGATTCATTGATTTGATTTCCTTAATTTCTCGCTCATTGAAACAAGCGAGGAAGTGACGCGGTGCCATACGTGTGTGATTGATACACGCTCTATCCAATGCGCTTGAGATCATCTCACCAACCACTCATCAGGGCAAGTCGAGACCGTTTGAGATGATCAAACTCAGCCAAATCAGCGTTCGACATGGGGCCCATGCCCTCTTGGAGAACACCAGCGCCACCATTTTCCCTGGCCACAAAGTAGGCTTGGTGGGTGCCAATGGTTCTGGAAAAAGCAGTTTATTTGCTGTCTTGAGAGGTGAACTCTCCACCGATACTGGGGAGGTCGACCTGCCCAAAGCGTGGGCGGTGGCGCACATGGCCCAGCACATCAAAGCGCTGGATCAGACCGCCATTGATTTTGTTCTAGACGGCGATGAGGCCTTTCGGGCCGCGGAGCGCGCCGTGGTCCAGGCAGAATCCAAGACGGCATCATCGGAGGTGGATGAGGCCATGGCCATTGCCGCTGCCCATGAAGCGCTTGAGGCAGCCGGTGGCTATCAAGCACGGGCGCGGGCGGCCCGATTGCTATCGGGACTGGGCTTTAGAGACGATGAATTCGATGCCCCAATTGACTCATTCTCGGGTGGCTGGCGGATTCGGCTGAGCTTAGCCAAAGCCTTGATGTGTCCGTCTGATTTATTGTTACTCGATGAGCCCACCAACCACTTGGACTTAGAAACGGTCACCTGGCTTGAGGGCTGGCTCAAACATTATGCTGGCACATTGGTGGTGATCTCACACGATCGGGATTTTCTAGATGCCGTGGTCGACACCATCATTCATATCGAACACTGCAAGCTCCACACTTACAAAGGCGACTACACCAACTTTGAAAAGCAACGAGCGGAGCGGCTCAGCCAACAACAAGCCGCCTATGTGAAGCAACAACAAACCATGGCGCACATGCAGCAGTTCATCGACCGCTTCCGCGCAAAAGCCAGTAAAGCCAAGGCCGCACAGAGTCGTTTGAAAGCGCTGAGCCGGCTTGAGGCCATCGCACCGGCCCACTTAGACTCACCCTTTGATTTTGAATTTTCAGCGCCTCCAAAAGTCGCCAATCCTTTGGTGCACCTCGATGAAGTGTCTCTGGGCTATGGCGACCACTGCGTGATTGATTCGATTGGCATGAGTCTCGCGCCCGGTGATCGCATTGGGCTGTTGGGCTTAAATGGGGCGGGCAAGTCCACTTTAATCAAAGCCATCGCTGGTGAGCTCACACCACTGTCTGGTCGCTTATCGCATGCCCGTGGCCTCAACGTGGGTTATTTTGCCCAGCATCAGATTGAGCAACTCAATGAGCGAGAAAATGCCATTTGGCATATCGCCAGACTCGATGAGCAAATGGGTACACAGGCCACCGAGCAAATGATCCGAGATTTCTTGGGTGGCTTCGATTTCAGTGGCGATCTGGCCACATCGTGCACAGGTCAATACTCAGGCGGTGAGAAAGCCCGTCTGGTCTTGGCCTTACTGGTCCGCCAAAGACCCAATTTATTGCTGCTTGATGAGCCCACCAACCATCTGGATCTGGAAATGCGGCATGCATTGACGGTGGCCTTGCAAACCTTCGAAGGTGCGGTGATCGTGGTCTCGCATGATCGCCACCTTCTGAACAACAGCGTGGATCAGTTTTGGCTGATTCATCAAGGCCATCTGAGCGTCTTTGATGGTGACCTCAACGACTATCGGGCCCAGATCAAAGAGCGAGACGCCTCCAGCGAGACGCCCTCAAACTCAGAGAGCTCAAAAAAACAGCGCAGGCAAGAAAAAGCCAATCAACGCAACCAGTTAAAGCCTCTACAAAACAAACTCAAAAGTCTCAATGCCCGCATTGAAAAGCTCACCGAACGCCGCCAAACCCAAGACAGCGCTTTGGCCGATCCTGATCTCTATCACGATGCCGCGAGAGCCGATGAAGTGAGCGATCTCATCGCCGAGAGAGCACGCACACAAGCAGAGTTGGAGTCAGCAGAGGCTGAGTGGATGGAGACCGCTGAGGCGCTTGAGGCCTGTGGCGGAGATGCCAGTGCTTAGAGATTGCGACCGTAGTAGAGCTCGCGCATCTCTTTTTTAAGTCGCTTCTCAATGCGCTGTCGTTCGCGTCGGTCTAGGTCGTCTGCTGAGCGATGAAAGAGATAATCGTCGAGATCAAAGTCTTTCAACACCATCTTGGTGTGGAATAAGTTCTCTTGATAGACGTTGACATCGATCATGTCGTAGGCGTTTTTGGTGTCGCGACTCAAGTAATCCTGGATTGAGGTGATCTTGTGGTCGATGTAGTGCTTTCGGCCACGCACATCTCGAGTAAAACCGCGCACGCGATAGTCGATGGTAACAATGTCAGACTCAAAGCTGTGCAACAGATAATTCAGGGCTTTCAGTGGAGAAATCACACCGCAGGTGGCCACATCAATGTCCGCCCTAAAAGTGCAAATCCCATCGTGCGGGTGCGCCTCTGGGTAGGTATGAACGGTAATGTGGCTTTTATCCAAGTGCCCCACCACGCTCTCTGGCAACGGGCCAGGCGCTGCGGTGGCCGTGTCTGCATCGATCACCACGGGTTCTTCAGAGATGAGCATGGTGACGCTCGCCCCTTGGGGCTCATAGTCCTGACGGGCGATGTTTAAGATGTTGGCGCCAATGATGTTAGAGACATCGGACAAGATTTGAGTCAGCCGCTCAGCATTGTAGGCCTCATCGATGTAGGCGATGTAATCGCGACGCTCTTCTGCTGTCGTCGCATAGCACAGGTCATAGATATTGAAGCTCAACGCTTTGGTGAGGTTGTTAAACCCGTGGAGCTTAATTTTGCGTGAACCCATGGCCATCACCCACGACAAAAAACGAATTTCCTATTATCGATCATATGAGCCGATCAAATCAGCCCCAAAGGCAAACTTTTTCAACATTCACTGAGCGCTGAACGTGAGGTCAATGACGTAAAATAGCCCAATGACTGAACATTCATCTCCACTCGTGCTGTGATGAGCAGAGCGACCCATAAGACGCAGCCCATCTGGCGCGTACTCAAATTTGGTGGGAGCTCAGTCAGT
>CAJXNU010000005.1 GCA_913057255.1 uncultured Wenzhouxiangella sp. | reverse complement strand
TACTGGGGCCCAGAGGGCGAGTGGTTAGAAGACCAGCGCTATACGGGCGATAGAGACTTAGAAAACCCTCTGGCCGCGGTGCAGATGGGCCTGATCTATGTGAACCCAGAAGGCCCCAATGGCAATCCTGACCCACTGGCTTCAGCCAAAGACATTCGGGAAACCTTCGCTCGGATGGCCATGAACGATGAAGAAACCGTGGCATTGACCGCCGGTGGTCACACCTTCGGTAAGTGTCACGGCATCGATGATCCTGAAAAATATGTCGGTCCCGAGCCAGAGGGTGCCGACATCACCGAGCAAGGTTTGGGTTGGAAAAACACCCGTGGCACAGGCCATGGTGTCAACACCATTACCAGTGGCATCGAAGGTGCTTGGACCAACAATCCCATCCAATGGGACAACGGCTATTTCGATAACCTGTTTGGCTACGAGTGGGAGTTGGTGAAAAGCCCTGCCGGTGCTTGGCAGTGGGAGCCTAAGGAAGAGTCGGCTCGCATCGTTCCCGATGCCCATGATCCGAATTTGAAAAATAAGCCGATCATGACCACCGCAGACATGGCGCTTCGCATGGACCCCGACTACGAGAAGATCTCACGTCGTTTTTGGGAAAACCCCAAAGAGTTCGAAGAGGCTTTCGCCAAAGCGTGGTATAAGCTCACCCACCGTGACATGGGCCCCATCTCGCGCTACCTCGGTAAGCTCGTGCCCGATTCTGAACCACTGATCTGGCAAGACCCAGTGCCCGCGGTGGATCATCCACTGGTCGATGCGAGTGACATCAAGGCATTGAAAGAAAAAGCTTTGGCCTCAGGCTTGAGTGTGACTGAATTGGTGCGCACTGCCTGGGCTTCGGCCTCCACCTTCCGCGGTTCTGACAAGCGGGGTGGCGCCAATGGCGCGCGCATTCGTTTGGCGCCTCAGAAAAACTGGGAAGTCAATGAGCCTCAGGACATTGATCGCATTTTGGGTGTGATTGAGGGCATCGCGCACGAGTTCAACGCCGAGCAAAGCGATGGCAAGAAAATCTCGGTGGCTGACATGATCGTGTTGGCTGGCTGCGCTGGCGTTGAAGCAGCGGCGAAAAAAGCCGGTTACGACATTGAAGTGCCTTTCCACCCCGGACGCACCGATGCCAGCCAAGAGCAAACCGATGTGGAGTCATTTGCCGTGCTAGAGCCTCAAGCCGATGCCTTCCGCAACTATATGGCCGAAGGCTTGGGCGGTTCGCCTGAAGAGTGGCTGGTGGAGCGCTCGTCTTTGTTGACTCTGACCGTGCCGGAGATGACAGCGCTGGTGGGTGGCATGCGCGCGCTGAAGGCCAACTACAACGACTCAAATCTGGGTGTCTTCACCGATCGTCCAGGCGAGTTGACCAACGATTTCTTTGTCAACTTGTTGGCACCGGGTATGGATTGGAAGCCAGCCAAGGAAGATGGCGTCTTTGACATCGTGGATCCCGCCACGGGTCAGGTGAAATGGCAAGGGACCCGAGTGGATCTCGTGTTCGGATCAAACTCAGAGCTTCGCGCAGTCTGTGAAGTCTATGCGGGTGCAGATGCTGAAGAGCAGTTTGTTCACGCCTTTGTTAAAGCTTGGAGCAAAGTGATGGACTTGGATCGCTTTGATCTCAAATAAGCCCTGATAAGCGCTAAGCGCTTGATCTAGATAAAGAAAACAGCCCCTTTTTGGGGCTGTTTTTTTACTGACTGGTGTGAATTTTTATGGGTGTGAAAGGGCTTTGATGAAAGTGATGTTTAGATCATGTTAAACTCGTTGGCGAACTCAAAACGAAAGGTCAGACTATTTTCCAAACGGCCGTGCTTTGAATGGACATAAAGCACACGCCACTAAGAAAAAAAGTGAACTAATGGACGGGTGGGTGTCACCACGCCGTACATCGGTAGAGTTTATGCCAAGGTTGCCTGAGAGCAACCACCCTCTTAGCCAGATACCAATTCAAAATAAACGGTTAGAGAGGCGATATGACGCACAGCGTCTGCATGTAAACCCAAATTAAAGCCAGCGCCTTAAATGGCGCCGATTGGATGATTCCATGGAGCAAGACGGCTTTAATGCTTTATCGATGCTTAATGCATCACCAACATAGAAACAATTGCTTTTGGTGAAGTGATTCGTCAGTGACGTGACGCCGTGGGCATCCGTATGTCCGCGAGATCCGTTCAGTTGACTTCCCAGACCGAATGGCTTGGGAGGGTCTTTTAGGTTCACTCAATGGAGTCGACCCACGGTTTTGCTTTCAATTAATTAATTGAAATTTCATTTAAACCAAAAGGACCAACAATGAGACGAAATCGATTATCCGAAGCCATTGGCTGGGTGCTCGCCGCCGGCGCTGCCACTGCAGTTCAGGCACAAGATACCGAGTCCCAGGATGAGTCAAACAACCGGCAAGTCGATCGGATGGTGGTCACCGCGACCCGAACCGAAGCCCAAGACATGCAGTCGACAGCGGTTGCTGTGCAGGCCATGGATGGGGAAACGCTTGATGACATGGGCGTGGAAAACTTTGATGACTTGCAACAAAGCATGCCTGGCATCACGGCAGCGAGCCGAGGACCGGGTCAGCAAACCATCTTTATTCGCGGCATGGCCATTCAGCCCATCACCGTCCTGCTGTCTGGTGCGCAGGGCACACAGCCCAACGTGGCGCTCTATCTCGATGAGCAACCCGCCACAGCGCCTGGCCGGAACATGGACATCTATGTCACCGACCTAGAGCGAATTGAGGTGCTCCCAGGACCTCAAGGCACGCTGTTTGGTGCGAGCTCTCAGGCCGGAACGATTCGCTACATCACCAACAAGCCTGAGTTAGGCACGTATGAGGCAGGCTTTACAGCCAGCTCATCGTTCATCAAAGGTGGTGACATGAATGCCAGCGGCGAGGGTTATTTCAACCTGCCGATTGGTGATCAGACGGCGATGCGTTTGGCCTACTACAGCGTTCAGCTGGGTGGCTACATTGATAACGTCTATGGCGAATTCACGCTGGATCCAAGCATCAACCCAGACTCAGCCGTGGATTTAGGTCCTGATGCCACTTATGAGAGCACCAACAATCTTGAGTTGGTCGAAGAAGACTTTAACGACAGCTTCTATAAAGGCATTCGTGTCGGTCTGTATCATGAAGTCAACAATGACTGGGACATCTTGGTCCAAAACACTTACCAACAGCTCGGTGCCGATGGCGTCTTTGACTATGACCCAGAAGTCGGCGACTTAGAAGTCAACCGCTTCTTCCCAGACAAGTTGCGTGATGAGTTCAATCAGCTCTCATGGACGGTCAATGGCCGTGCAGGGATGTTGGATTTGGTCTACACCGGCGCGTATTTAGACCGTCAGGTGGATCAAAATGTGGACTACACAGGCTACAACAACGCGGGTGCATTTATCGCGTATTACACCTGTACCTATGACAACCCAGCCTACATCACCAACTACAACATCGATCCTCAGTTCATCACTGAGAACCGAGCGTGCCTGGATCCAACCAAGGGTGCGATCATCGATCAGAAGCATGAGCGGTTCACCAATGAGTTCCGCTTCTCAACTCCAGCAGACAATCGCTGGCGCTTCGTCGGTGGTGTGTTCATGGACGATTACAAGATCGAGACACAGGATGATTACGCTTACTTAGCAACGCCTGATCTTGGTTTTGCGCCCAATGCGCCGATTGGTGCGGCTCAAAGCATCAACCCGAACACTCGGCCAGCAGGCATTGCCTTTTTCAATGACATCACCCGTGAAGAAGAGCAAATTGCTTTCTTTGGTGAGTTCAGCTATGACATCATACCCAACACCTTGAAAGCCACGGTGGGTGCGCGTCGTTATGATCTAGAGACATCGTTTGTTGGGTCATCGAACTTTGCCAACGGCATTTTTGCCGGATCGATCGATGGTGACAGTGGTCGAGACTATGAGCGCTCTGGCGGTCACAGTCCAGATCCGTTGGAACAAAAAGACACCATCACTCGAGTGAACCTATCGTGGACACCGACAGACGATGCGCTGTTCTATGCCACTTACTCAGAAGGGTTTAGACCCGGTGGCTTTAACCGAGGCGGTGGGATTCCATCTGCCAATCCTGACTTCCCAACCGTTCAGGTCACGTTTGAGACCGATGAGGTGACCAACTACGAATTTGGTTGGAAGACATCGTTGCTGGATAACACGCTTCGCTTCAACGGCAGTGTCTACTGGATCGAGTGGGACAACATGCAAGTCTCTCGTTTTGATCCACAAAACGTCTCGATTCTCACCTTTATTGAGAACTCAGCCGATTCTGAGATCTTCGGTATTGAAGGTGACTTCGTCTGGCGAGCGACACAAAACTTCACGCTGTTTGGCGCGTTCTCATACAACGACACTGAGCTGACGGCGGTGGATGCACAGGTCATTGAGCTGGCACCCATTGGCAGCACGTTGCCGTTGGTCCCCGAGTTCCAAGCCTATCTGCGCGGTCGTTACGAGCGCATGGTGGATTGGGGCTTTGCCGATCTGGCCTTTGTGCAGGCCTCGGGTTCATTCTCAGGTCATTCCTACAGCTCATTGGTAGAAGCTGTGCGTGAGCGTCAATCGGGTTATTCGATTTTCAATGCCTCAGCCGGCATTTCGAAAAACGATTGGTCAGTGGAGGTATTTGTCGATAACGTCTTTGATAAGCGGGCTGAGCTGTTTATCAATGAACAAGATGATATCCGCAGAATCACCACCAATCGGCCAATGACCGCTGGCGTGAAGTTCAGCTACGACTTTG
Organism: uncultured Wenzhouxiangella sp.; assembly: GCA_913057255.1. Taxonomy (GTDB): domain Bacteria; phylum Pseudomonadota; class Gammaproteobacteria; order Xanthomonadales; family Wenzhouxiangellaceae; genus Wenzhouxiangella. The sequence goes on along the minus strand of CAJXNU010000005.1, from coordinate 35,424 downwards.
TTGGTTTTTGATTGACTCTCCATCGATTGAAGCCACCCTCAGGGGTGGCTGAGATCGTCAGAGCTAAGACGTGGCAGGGCATCCTCGGATGCCCTGTCGTTGATTGAGACCCCTTATTTATGAACCCATCCACTGATCGCGACCGAGATACTCAAGCGCTACGCGAACAAGCCGAACAGTTACTTAAGCATCAACACATAAGACAGGCCGAAAAGCTCTTCGATCAACTGCTTGTTCTGGAGCCAGACCGCCACCAAACCCTATTTTATAAAGCCGTGTGTCGCCGGGCAGAAGGGGATCATGATCAGGCGATGATGTATCTGCAAAAGGCGTTACAAATAAAGCCTGACTACGGACGGGCGTGGCAAGAAATGGGCCACAACCACCGCGATCAACAACATGTAGAACCCGCCATTCGGGCTTACCAATTTGCCGTCGAGCACAATCCAGGGCTGATGGCCAGTTGGAGAGAGTTGGCCCGCTTGCTGGAAGCTTCAGGCCAAGAGGCTGAAGCCCAGGTGGCCAAAGCCAATCTCAACAGGCTCTCAAAACTTCCCAAAGTCTTGCAAGCAGTAACCTCCATGATGCATGAGGACCGACTCTACAAAGCCGAAAAGCTGTGTCGGCATTACTTAAAAGAACACCCCAAAGATGTCGAGGGCATGCGGCTATTGGCCGGCTTAGGTCTGCGCTTAAATGTCTTAGACGACGCCGAATTTTTATTAGAAAGCGCGTTGGAGTTTCAGCCCAACTTTGATCTTGCGCGCCTTGACTATGTCAAAGTCCTGCACAAACGCCAGAAGTTCCAAAAAGCCCATGAGCAGGCATTGGAGCTTAGACGTCGGTTGCCCAATAACTTGGCAGCTGAGATGGCTTATGCCAATCAGTCTGCCGCCATTGGGCAATACGATGAGGCCTTACGCGTATTGGATGGCTTGGTGGATGTGAGCCCCAATCCATCCCAAGTGCATATCCAGCGAGGCCATGCCCTTAAAACCATCGGCCAGCAGGCCAAAGCGATTGAGGCTTATCAGCAAGCAGCTGCCGCTCGCCCTTATTTTGGGGATGCCTGGTGGTCATTGGCCAACATGAAAACCCACCGGTTTGATGAGGCGGAGCTTGAGACCATGGAAGCCCAGCTCACCTTGGGACAGGCCAGCCCAACCGATCAATATCATTTGCATTTTGCGCTGGGCAAAGCTTATGAGGACCGAGAGGCGTATTCAGACTCATTCGAGCACTACGAAAAAGGCAATGCCTTGAAAAGAGCAGAAGTCCGTTACAGCGCCGATCGCATGCAGGCCGATTTTGCCAGACAAAAAGCCTTTTTCACCCCAGAGAGGGTGCAGGCCTTGGAAGGGATTGGGCACCCAGCGCCCGATCCCATTTTTATCGTGGGTTTGCCTCGAGCCGGATCGACTCTAATTGAGCAAATCTTGGCCTCACACAGCCAAATCGATGGCACCTTGGAGCTTCCCAACATATTGGCCACCGTGCACCGTTTAAATGGCCGCCAACTGGTCAATGAGGCCCCCAAATACCCTGGGATCCTGGCGGAGATGGCGCCAGAGAACTTGGCCGGTTTGGGCGAGCAATACATAAAAGAAACTAAAATCCATCGGGCGGGTGCGCCATTTTTTACCGACAAGATGCCCAACAACTTCCGCCACATTGGGCTGATCAAAACCATCTTGCCCAACGCCAAGATCATTGATGCCAGACGACACCCCATGGCGTGTTGCTTTAGTGGGTTTAAGCAGCTCTTTGCCGAAGGCCAAGAGTTTTCTTATGGGCTTGAGGACATCGGGCGCTATTACCGAGATTATGTGGATTTGATGGCGCACTGGGATGCGGTTTATCCCAACCAAATACTGAGGGTGGACTATGAATCGGTGGTGGCTGACTTAGAAGGCCAAGTCAAAAGACTGCTGGCATTTTTAGACTTACCGTTTGAGTCTTCATGCGTTGAGTTTCATCAAACCAAACGCTCGGTGAGAACAGCCAGCGCAGAACAAGTCAGACAACCCATTTATCAAAGTGGGGTCGAGCAGTGGCGCCACTTTGATCACTGGTTGGGCCCACTCAAAGAGAGCTTGGGCGATCTCGTCTAACTACCACCCTATAAATTGGGTGGTCAGCGATGAGGCAAAAAAAACCCACCACAGATCGTGTCTGTGGTGGGCGGCTTGTCTGCAGGCCATCACTTAACCCACAGCCCCTCCCAGATAACTTTCAAGTCCAGATTAACGGATGAGTGATTGACTTGGCTCTCCGCATCCGACACACAGGTGTCCAAACGCGACAAAGACGGTCAATGACCGGTTTTATGGGCGATACGGGGGTGCTGCAGGGGTGCTGCGGGGGTGATAAAAGCGCTCAGGCGACGTTGGCTTCGTTCGCTTTCAAGCGCTGCAGGTACTGTGAGGGTGTCATGCCCACGTATTTGGAGAAGGCCCGATAAAAAGAGGCCTTGGAGTTGAAGCCGCAGTGGTGGACCAAGGTCGAGATTTTCGCATCCGCACCGGCTTGGTTGAGTTGGCGCCTGGCATCCATGATCCGATAGTAATTGACCAAGTTATTGAAATTGGTGTTGGCGACCTGTGAGATCGCATTGGAGACATAGGTGCTGTTGCTGGCCACACGGCTGGCCAAGTCATTGAGTGAGAGGTTTGGGTCTCTGTAAATGGCCTCTCGTTGCAGCGCATCGGTGACCCGTTCAAACACCTGTGCCAGGCTCGGAGAGGCCCCATCGGCCTCGGTGGTTGCCGGCGGGTCAAGGTGGCGTTGCTCAGCCAAGCGTTGATTGACCTCATTTTGAGTCAACAGGTCCTGGTTTCTCTCATACAGGCTTTGCAGGGCCCGGGTTCGATAGCTCAGGAAGAAGAGGGCGACCACCAAGGCGGTGATGAGTGCCGCACCAAAAGCGATACCCAATCGGAGCTGAGTCTGTTGCCGCTGAATTTGTTCGGCTTGAATGAGAAGCTCCGCGTCTTTGAGCTCGGTCTCGTAGCGCGTTTGAATTTCTTCTGCCGCTGCTTTCGATTCTTCATTGATCAGCTGCCTATCAAGCTCATGGTACCGGTCGGCATATTGAAGCGCGGTCGCATACTCACCCAGATCTCGATAGAGGTCAGCGTAGTTGTCCATCAATTGGCGCTCAACATACGGGTCGGGAATGCGCTCTAGGATGCGAGCGGCCTGATCATAAGCGGTTTGGGCACGGGCATAGTCTTGGTCCACATAGGCCGCATAACCGATGTTGAGGTGATTGAGCATCACACAATAATCAAAGCCCTCGGCCTCACAGAGACGCAAGGACTCGCCTAAGGCGACAAGCGCATCGTCCATCCGGCCCAGATCCACATACAAATTGCCCAAGTTCATTTGAAACTGTGCACTGAGATCGGGCGAATCCAAACCTTCCAATGCCTCAATGCCGGCCAGATAGACTTCTAATGCTTTTTCTGGCTCCTCATTGTCCCGATACGTTGGGCCTAGGTTGGCCCATACCGAGACCTGATCGCTCACATACCCGATCGTTTCATACAGCTCGATGGCCCTTAAATAGTGTCCAATGGCCTCATCCCAGTCTTCTAAAAAGCTCGCCACATTCCCTAGATTGTTGTAGATCCGAGCCTGAAACGCGGGCTCTGAATTGAGTCTTAAGGCTTCGGTGTATGCACTGAGCGCCTGTGGATATCGTCCAAGGGTTTGATACAAATCCCCCAGCGTTTTTTTCACGGTGGCCTGGTGTTCGCTCAGTCCAGGGTCTTGGTCTAAGGCGATGAGGATGCGCTCGGCCTCATCGAGATCACTTTGGTCTTGAATGTGCAACGCAGCCAGCACCAGTTGTAGGTAACGGCGTTGCGGTGGAGTGAGTTCATCTTGATTGCGCGTTTGGAATGCTTCGAGCTCTTCGATGATTTGAGGAAGGTCATCGGCATAGCGGAAATGGGCAATCACGCGCTGGGCATAGGCAAACAACAAATCCACATCATCGGTGGCCAAGGCTTGAGCTCTGACTTTGTTCAGGCTCTCAGTGGCTTGAGACAAGTCGGTGGTTTGTAGCCGATCGAAAGTGGCCAGCCACGCATCAGGCCCTTGCTCGATGCTCGCCTCAGTCGGCGCGGGTGGCTCCTGAGCGATCAGAAAACTGGGTGTGAGTAGAGAGGCCCAAACCCATAGCCAGCATTGCAAGGTCGGTATCAAACTCTTTCTTAGGGCCATAGGAAGATTATGACACGCAACGATACAGACTCTGTTCTGAAAAGTACTTTTCTGTCAGTGACAATTGGGTGGGCGCGTCCTCAGCACGATTGACCACCGCCAGAAACGCTCGGTTCTCGGGACGGTCTTTGGCATACCACCCCAAGTGTTTTCTCGCCACGCGCACACCGGTTTGTTCACCATAAAATTCATACAGCGCCTTCAAATGCCCCAATAAGATCTCCCCAATCTCCATGGGATCGGGCTCGGGTAAGTGCCGGCCGGTGGCTAAGTAATGATGGATGTGTCTGAAAATCCACGGCCGGCCCTGCGCGGCCCGCCCAATCAAAAGCCCATCGGCTTGGGTGTGCGTGAGAACTGCCTTGGCTTTTTCAGGGGAGTCGATGTCGCCATTGGCCCAGATGGGGATCTCCAGCAGTGACTTGATCTCGGCGATGGTGTCGTATTCGGCCTCGCCCGTGTATTTTTGATCTCGCGTCCGACCATGAATCGCTAAGGCCTGGATGCCGCAGTCTTGAGCCATGCGGGCAATGATCGGGGCGTTTTTTTGGTCGCTGGCCCAACCGGTGCGGATTTTTAGGGTCACTGGCACGTCCACTGCATCGACTACGGCTTTCAAGATGGCTTCGACCCGAGGCTCATCTTGCATCAAGGCAGAGCCTGCCCAAGCTTTGCACACTTTCTTGGCCGGACAGCCCATGTTGATGTCGATGATGTGCGCGCCGTGCTCCACGTTAAAGCGCGCCGCATCGGCCATGGGCTTGGGTTCGGTGCCGGCGATTTGGACGCTGATGATGCCCGGTTCTCCGACATGGTCCATGCGGTGGCGGGATTTTTTGGTGTGCCAGAGACTGGCATCGGAGGTGGTCATCTCTGAGGTGGCCAAACCAGCGCCCATGGCTTTACATAACAAGCGAAAGGGCTTGTCGGTGACACCGGCCATGGGTGCCAAGCCAATGTTGGATGTGAGCGTGTGAGGGCCAATGCGCATGTCTTAGCTCATTAAATCCACATCGGGCTGGTACCAATCAGAGAAAACAGCCAGCAGCTCATCCATGCCCAGTCCTGAGGTGGCTGAGAAGGCTTGTACACCCACCGAGGGATGGATTTCGCGGCGCACCGCAGCCACGCTTTTGGCCATGGCACCACGACCGAGCTTGTCGGCTTTGGTCAACACCAAATGCTGGGGCAATCCTCGTGAGCCGGCCCAGGCGATCAGCTGCTTATCAGAATCTTTCAAGGGGTGGCGGATGTCCATGACCACCACCAAACCCGCCAGGGCTTGGCGGTGGTCCAAATATGCCTGAATCAAACCTTGCCAATGGGTTTTTAGATCGCCACTGACTTTGGCATAACCATATCCTGGCAGATCGACCAGCTTGCGCATGGGGTCTAGCTCAAAAAACACCAACTGGCGCGTTCTGCCCGGCGTTTTCGAGGTTCTGGCCAGCGCTTTTTGATCACATAAGCGGTTGATCAGACTCGACTTTCCAGCATTGGACCGGCCAGCAATCGCCACCTCAATCCCGACATCGGGGGGCAGTTGGGCATGGTGATGGATGCTATCGACATAGCGGGCTTGTCTGAGCAGTTTGGCCACGGGCGAGGGTGATTTTGTCATGACGGTCCCAATACAATCTCAATACAATCCCAACACAATCGCAATGGCACTCAACAAACGGTGCCAAAAAGGCGATAATATCAGGTCAGCAGATGCAATCAGGAGTAGGACCAAAATGATTCGACTGGCTTTGGCTGCCATTTTGATGGGTGTTTTCTCAACAAACGCCACCGCACAAGCCTTGGTGGGTGACCCCGAAGCGGGTGCTGCCAAAGCGATGGTGTGTGGTGCCTGTCACGGCCAAGATGGCAATTCAACCATCGCAGAATGGCCGAAGATCGCCGGTCAACACGCCGATTACGCGATGCGTCAAACACAAATGGTGCGTGATCAAAAACGCTCAGTGCCCACCATGTATCCGATGGTGATGAACCTAAGCGATCAAGACATCGCCGATATCTCTGCTTATTTCGAACAACAAACCATTCAACCGGGTGTGGCCGATGAGGCCTTGGTTGAAGTGGGTCAAGCCATTTATCAATCGGGCAATATGTCCTCAGGCGTCCCCTCCTGTGCCGCTTGCCATGGGCCCAGTGGTCGCGGCATCCCAGGTGCGCATTATCCAAGCCTGCAAGGCCAGCATGCCGACTACACCGCCGATCGGCTGAGACGGTATCGGGCCGGTGAGAACAACGGTGCCGATGACCCGTTTAGCAACATCATGGTGGCGGTGGCCAGACAGCTCACCGATGAAGAAATTGAGGCGGTGAGCTCATACATTGAAGGGCTGCACCTGGCGCGCTACACCGAGTGAACTTCAGCCCTTGACAGGCCTCTGATAGAGTCAAGGGACTGAAAACTCAACTGTCTTTAATTGAGGATTGATCATGACCAAACGAATCGTTCAGCTTGTGTGGATGGCGTTGGTGTTGGCGCCAACGTTCGTGTTGGCCCAATATGAAGAAGGTCGCCACTATATTGCGCTTGAAGCGCCCACCAATGTCCCCACCGACCGCGTGGTGGTGACCGAAGCCTTTGCCTATCCTTGTCCGGCGTGTCGCAATTTCTTGCCGATCATGAGCGCATGGGCTGAGAGTGCCCCTTCCTATGTGGAAGTGGAGCGCTTGCCGATCGTGCTCCGTCCCAGTTGGGAGCCGTTTGCCAGAGCCTATTACACGGCCCAGGCCATGGGATTGGATCACGAGGCGCATGAGGCCACATTTAAAGCGCTGCATGATGAGCGTCAACCGATTCGAAGCATGCGCGACATTGGCGTGTTGTATGAGCCTTTTGGTGTGGATGCCGATGAGTTTGTGGGCATGTCGGAGTCATTTGCGGTGGAAAGCCAAATGGGCAAAAACCGCACCGAGGTGCGCCGTTATGGGATCAGAGGTACGCCGAGTGTGATCGTCCAGGGCAAATGGCGCATGAACTTAAACGAGTTCGGCTCCTACCAAGAGATGATGCAGGCGGTCGATGAGTTGGTCGCGCGTGAAGCAGCACTTCTCAACCTAACCGACGCCACCGCAGACGATGCCAGTGACAGTGAGGTCGACGCCGGGACATCGTGAATGAGCCAAGACGCCAACTGAGGCTTTTGAGCTACAACATTCAAGCGGGGACAACCACAGGCAACTATCGAGAGTATGTGACCCGAAGTTGGCGTCAGGTCTTGCCGCACAATGAGCGGGTCGCCAACCTCGATGCCATTGCTGAGCTGGTCGCTGACTACGACATCGTGGCCTTACAAGAAGTCGACTGCGGCAGTCTCCGCTCCGGCTTCTTAAACCAAGCCAAGTATCTGGCCACGCACGCCAACTTCCCGTTTTGGAACTATCAAGGCAACCGCAAGCTCGGTGTCATTGCCCACGCCGGGATTGGTTTTTTAAGCCGCATCAAGCCCAGTGAGGTGGAAGAACATCGCCTCCCTGGTGCCATCCCAGGACGAGGCGCGTTGGTGGTGCGCTTTGGCGAAGGTGAGCATGCGCTTTATCTGGTGGTGCTGCACTTGGCTTTGGGCCGACGGGCGCGCATCCAGCAGTTGGACTATATCGCAGGCCTTGTTCGAGACTATCCCAACGTGGTGATCATGGGCGATCTCAACGCCAGCCCCAGCGCTTGGGAAATTCAGTCGTTTTGTGAGAAAGCCGGTTTGGTGATCCCGGATGATCATTTGCTGACCTATCCCTCATGGGATCCGCAGCGGGCCATTGATCACATTCTGATCTCACCTGAGATGGATATCCATGATTTGGCGGTGCTGCCGGTGAACTATTCAGACCACCGACCGTTGCAAATGACGGTGCAATTAGGTGGCCGTGTGGATCTGCCAGAGCATACGGAAGGCCACGAGCACCAACATCAAGCCGAAAAGACGTCGAAGTCGGGTCGCTGAGAGCCGGTGCGCCAGCGCCACACCCACCGGCGCGCTGATCCACCCCGCCACACCAATGATCAAGATATAAATGGGGTTGAGATAAGCCGGCTGGGTCAAGGCAAACCCCATCGTACCGGCCAGCGCCAATAACCAGCCACAGGCCGAAGCCAGTGCCACGGCCTGCACGGGTTGGTATCCATTCCAAGTTAAATAAGGCACCAGCAACGAACCCCCACCAATCCCGACCATCGCAGAGCTGGTACCCATGATTGGACCGGCCCAGAAAATCCCGCGAGGTCGAGGATCGCGCGCGCCTTTTTGTGGTGTAGTCGCCAGCATCATGCGAAGACCAATGAGGGTGACCAGGCCTGTAAAAAATAAGCCCACATAAAGCGTGGGTAAGACCGTGGTCAGCCAAGCGCCGAGACCACCGCCCAGCATTAAGGTGGGCGCGACTTGCCAGAGGGTGCGCTGATCGGTGCCGATTTTTTTGTGGTGCGCCCAGACAGCGCCCGCTGAGGTCAACAGCATGGACCCGAGTGAGGTGGCAACGGCGGTGGGCAAGACCCACTCGGGGGACAAGCCTTGAGCCAGCAAGACGAAGGTGAGACTCGGCACAATCAACAGGCCACCGCCAATGCCAAATAGCCCAGCCAAAACACCGGCCAAAAGCCCCACCAACACCAACAAGATCGTTAGACTGATCATATGAGCAGTGTGTCGCATTCCAATCCATGAAGGCAAGCCAATTCAACACCATCGTCCATGTGACCTGCGGGCTGATATTTGCAATCGGCTGCTTGTTGGGAATGGGTGTGCCGGCGAGTGCCGCGGCCAGTGACGACACCGACCCAGCAATCGCATCGCTTCAATTGGATCCAACGCTCAAAGAAACGTTTATGGGCGCCTGGGAGGCAGCCAGCCGTGCCGACTTGCCCGCGGTTGATCAGGCCATCGATCAATTGAGCCAAACCCATCCAGACTCTCCGCTGTTGCCCTATCTCATGTTCGAGGCATTGAGACAGCGGGTCGATGAGACGGATGAAGCCACCATGACTCGGTTTTTGGCGAAGTACCGTCATTGGTCGTTTGCCGACCAGCTCGAACGCAATTGGTTGCGGTCACTGGGCCAGCGCGGTCAATACGACGTGTTGCTGCGTTATCTAGAACAAACCGGGCAAGCGGCCAGTGACGATGAGATCCGCTGCCATGTCGCACAAGCCAATGTCTTGGCCAAGCCGCAAGTGGACAGTGCCGAGTACCGCGCCTTATTGGCAGACATTGAGTCACTCTGGCGCGTGGGTCAGTCACAGCACGAAGCCTGTGATCGACCCTTTGCGTGGTGGCGTGCCCAGTCCCAGCCCAGTCATGCGGTGGGGTGGTCTCGGTTTTTGTTGGCCATCAAACAAAATGAACGGAGCCTGGCGGGTTATTTGCAGCGGTACTTATCGACAGAGCAAAGGGTGTGGGCCAGCCGCTGGTTGGAGATGGCCCGCTACCCCAACCGAACGCTGACTCAAGCTAGGCGGTGGCCGGATAATGATGCGGCCCATGAACTCATTCGCTGGGGCTTGGTCAAGATGGCCCGCCGCGACTGGGCCGAAGCGAGCGCCCATTGGGCGATTTTAGAGTCGCGGATGTCTTTCGATGAGTCAGACCGTTTGGCCATCGCTCGAGAGATTGCTCTGTTCCAAGCCGTGAGCTTGGATGCCGGTGCCATTGAGCGCATTAATCAATTGCCACCGGCGGTTCGCGATGCGCAATTGCTGATGTGGCGGGCGCGGGTGGCCATGGTGCATGGCCAGTGGGATGAGGTGCTCACCAGCATTCAGCAATTGCCGATGGCTGAGCAAATGAGCGCCCGCTGGCGCTACTGGCGTGGCCGCGCCTTGGCAGAGCTCGGCCGGCCCGATGCGGTGTTGGCTTATGCATCGGTCTCTGGTGAGGCCAACTACTATGGGTTTCTATCGGCGAAAAAACTGGGTCAGCCCTTGTCGCTGTGCCCCGAGACATTGGCGGTGGATCCTCTTATACGTGAGTCATTGATGAGTGAACCCGCCTTTGAGCGGGCCTTGGCGTTGTATCAGGTGGGGCTGTTGGGTCATGCGCGAGCGACTTGGTTTAATTGGCTCATCACCTTGCCCGATGCCCATCAGCACCAAGCCGCGATCTTGGCCTCAGAGGTGGGGTGGCATGACCGGGCCGTGGCCACGCTGGCCAGCAGTGGCAAGATGCGCGCTTATGCCCTTCGGTTTCCGCTCGATCATGTCGATGAGGTGACCCAAGCCGCCGATCAACATCAGGTGGACCCGGCATTGATCTATGGTTTGATGAGGGCAGAGTCTGCCTTGCAACCGGATGCCCGCTCACCCGTGGGTGCCATGGGTTTGTTGCAGCTCATGCCTTCCACCGCTCGGGCCGTGGCCAGACGACAGGGGCAAGTGTTGAGTGATGTGGAAGAACTCTACACCCCACAAACCAATGTCGCTTTGGGGGTGGCGCATTTGGCTGAGCTAGAAGAGCGCTTTGATGATGATTGGCGTTTGGTCGCGGCGGCTTATAACGCAGGGATCAACGCGGTGGAGCGATGGCTCAATCGAGACAACGTGCCGGCCGATCTGCCCCGAGACGTTTGGGTCGAGACCCTGCCTTTTTATGAGACGCGAGACTATGTTCCGAGAGTCTTGGCTTTCGCCACGATTTATGAGTGGCAGATGGCGAGATCCCCCAAAGTGTTGGCTGAGCACCTGGCACCTGACATCAATACGGCCAGCGATTCTGGCTTCGTCTGCGCCCTGCCATAAGCCCGCTACAATAGGGCCATGAGCGAGCACACCCAGACCCATCGCAGCGACCCAATCACGGAGGGCTTAGACGTCTATCAAGTCGGTGGGTCGGTGCGCGATGAGCTTTTGGGTCTGCCGGTCACCGACAAAGACTATGTGGTGGTTGGGTCCGATCCTGAGACCATGAAAGCGCGAGGCTTCCAGTCGGTCGGGCAAGATTTTCCTGTGTTTCTTCACCCCAAGACGCATGATGAATACGCCTTGGCCAGACTCGAGCGGAAACAGGGGCACGGATACCATGGCTTTGAGTTCGAGACCGGCGAGACGGTGACCCTAGAGCAAGATTTGTCTCGGCGCGATTTGACCATCAATGCCATGGCCATTGACAGCGAGGGTCAACTGATCGACCCCTATCATGGCCGCTTGGATTTGGCGCAAGGCATCTTGCGTCATGTCTCCGATGCCTTTCGAGAAGACCCCGTTCGGGTGCTGCGATTGGCCCGTTTTGCCACTCGGTTTCATTCATTCTCTGTGGCCGATTCCACCGTGGCTTTGTGTCACCAGATGCAAGCCAGCGGAGAGCTCTCCTATTTGGTGCCTGAGCGGGTGTGGCAAGAAATGGCCAAGGCACTGATGTACCCGCAGCCGTCTCGCTTTGTCTCAGTGCTGATTGAGCTTGGCGCGTTGTCATCGATTTGGCCTCAGTTGGATGCCAGTCGCCATACACCGGCCTTTGATCAGGCTTTGCGTGCCTTGGACTTGGCCGGTGAAGATGCTGATGTGAGTTTAGAGGTTCGCTTCGCACTGCTGTGCTTGGCCCTTTCCAGTGAGGCCATTGCATCATCCTGCGATCACTTTCGCGTGCCCAATCAGCCCCGTTACTGGGCCAAGTGGGCCAGTGATCGTTTGGTGGCTTTGCCTGGTCTGGCTCAGCGTCAGCCCAAGGAGATCTTGACGTTCATTCAGTCATTCGATGGTCTGCGCCAGCCCGAGCGTTTGGCTCAAGTGCAAGCCTTAGCCCATGCCTATTTCGGGACCACCCAAGACCACGCCTCAGACGCCTTGGATCTCATTGACCGAGACATCGTCTTAATTGAGCAATCCATCCAAGCCATCCAGCAAATCGACACCAAACCCTGGGTGCTTGAGGGCTTATCCGGCCAAGAGATGGCCACGGTCATGGACAAGGCACGCCTGGCCTGCATCGAGCAGTGTCAATCGGCCCGCTGATCCCAGCTGAACCTTAGTCACAGGGCCTTGTCTGATTATTGACTGCGATGGTGGTATCTTAAGCCACCTTATTTAGGGAGAGATTCGTGTGCCGTTGACTCGATTGGGATTATCCAACCCGGTGGCTGTGGCCGTTGGCTGTTTGCTGTTGGTGATCTTCGGGCTTTTAAGCCTGAATCGCTTGCCCATTCAATTAACGCCCAACATTGATCGCCCAACGATTTCAATTTCCACGGGCTGGCGTGCCGCGGCGCCCTCGGAAGTGGAATCAGAAATCATAGAACCGCAAGAAAACCAGCTCAGAGATGTGCCTGGATTGGTGCGGATGACCGCCACAGCCAGCCAAGGCCGTGGGTCAATCAACTTAGAGTTTGATGTGGGTGCCGACCTCAACCGCTCATTGATCGAGGTCATCAACCGACTCAACCAAGTCCCGCGATATCCAGCCGATGCCAGTGAACCAACCGTCCGCGTGGGCTCGGATCAATTTGGTGACACGGTGGCGTGGTTTGCCATCAAGCCCTTGCCTGAGAACGACCGGCCGATCATCGAGTACCAAGATTTTGTCGATGAGATCATTCGTGAGCGTCTAGAGCGCATCGAAGGTGTCTCATCTGCCAACCCAAGAGGGGGTCGTCCTTTTGAAGTCCGCATCACCTTCGACCCTTATCAAGCCGCGGCCATTGGGATTGATTTGACCCGCATCGGCCAGCGCTTGGGACAAAACGCCGATGTCTCCGGTGGCTTCCAAGAGGTGGGCCGACGTCAATACACGCTCCGTTTTGCCGGTCAATACGAGATCGCTGATTTGGCCAATCTGGTGTTGGAATGGCGCGAGGGTCGTCCGGTGTTTTTGGGGGATGTGGCCACGATTGAGCGGACCATGCGCGATAGCTCAGGGGTGATGACCCAAAATGGCGGGCCATCGATCGCCATGAACGTGATCGCGGAGCCTGGCGTCAACATCTTAGATGTTATGGCAGAGATCAAAGCCACGGTCGCAGAGCTTGAGCGTTCGCATTTAACACCGGCAGGGTTGTCCATCACTCAGGTGTCTGATGACACCATCTATATCCGTGAATCCATCTGGATGGTGGCCACCAACCTCATTGTGGGCATGGGCTTGGCCGTGTTGGTTTTGTGGTGGTTCTTTAGACGTCTAAGGGCCACGTTGATGGTCGCTTTGGCCATTCCTTTGTGTTTGTGTTTTTCTTTCTTGGTGTTGGACGGTGTCGGGCGAACGCTCAATGTGATCTCGTTGGCCGGTCTGGCCTTTGCCACAGGGATGGTCTTGGATGCTGCCATTGTGGTGTTAGAAAACATTGTGCGTCAGCGAGAGATGGGACGCGCGCCAATGGAGGCCTCCGATCGAGGGACATCACAGGTCTGGGGCGCGCTCTTTGCTTCCACCGCCACCACTGTGGCGATCTTTTTGCCGGTGATTTTCTTGCAAGACGAGGCCGGTCAATTGTTTGCTGATTTGGCAGTGGTGATTTCAGGCGCGATTATTTGTTCACTGTTGGTGGCGATTATCGTGCTCCCTACCGCCAGTTATCGGTTGCTGGGAGACGAGAGCTTGACCGATCGCCATGCCGATTGGTGGTCTGCCATTTCCAACAAAATCATGGCTCTGACGGAGACGCCCAAACAGCGCTGGCGCTGGATTATTGGTTTGACGGTCGTGCCTTTATTGATTGGCGGGCTGCTGCTTCCGCCAGCCGATTACTTGCCCGAGGGCAAGCGGAATTTTGTGTTTGGTTTTATTCAAACACCCTCAGGGCTGGGTCCTGACACCGCTGAAGTCGAGTTGGTCGATGTGATCAATGAGCGTCTCGGCCCGTATCTTAGTGGCGAGAAACAACCCAAAATTCAATCCAACTTTCTTGGCTTTTTTGGCAGCGGCGCCTTTTTGGGGGTGCGGGCCGAAAACGATGATGAAGTGGATGACTTATTGACCGTCATCAACACACAAATTTTGACGGGCTTTCCAGACACCTTTGGCGGGGCCAACCGCTCACCGATCTTTGGTGGTCGCGGCAGTCGAAGCATCTCCATGGACTTGCAAGCGGCAAGTTTTGAGGACTTGTTGGAGGCCGGTCAGCTGGGGTTTGTGCGCATACGGGAAGTGATGCCGGGGGCCAACGTTCGGCCTCAGCCGGGCTTGGAGCTGGCTGAGCCTGAGCTTCGCTTGGTGCCCGACGATCGGCGCATCGCAGAACTCGGTTGGACGCGTTCTGACATCGCCACCTTGGTCCGAGGCTTAGGCAATGGCGCCTTCTTGGGCGATTACTTTGACGGTGACCGTCGCTTGGATGTGATTTTGCGAAGCGAGGAGTGGTTGACCCCTGAGGAGTTGATGAGCATTCCGTTGGCCACGCCATCGGGTGAGATTGCCACCTTAGGCGAGGTCACGCGCTTAGAGCGCACCGCTGGACCCAATCAGATCCGGCGTGTGGATCGTCGACGCACCTTATCTTTGCAAATCACGCCACCTTCGGGCATGCCGATGGAGACCGCGCTCGAGTTGTTGCGAGCCGAAGTTGAGCCTGGGATTCGGGCGGCTTTGCCGGCCGATGGTGTGATCACCTACCGGGGAACGGCCGAGGCCTTGGGTGAGACGCTCACCAATTTAGCGGGCAGCTTTATATTGGCCATTGTGCTTCTCTATTTGTTGATCTCGGCGCTGTTTAGATCATTCAAAGATTCTTTGTTGGTGCTGTTGACCATTCCCATGGCAACCGTCGGTGGGATTGTGGCATTGAGAATGGTGGGCCTGTTCACCGGTCAGGCCATGGACATGCTGACCATGATTGGGTTTGTGATTTTGTTAGGTCTGGTGGTGAACAACGCCATCTTGCTGGTCTATCGCGCGCGCGATGGTGAGCGTGAAGGTTTAGATCGAAGAGAGGCCGTGGCTTCTGCTGTTCGACTTCGCTTGCGACCAATTTTAATGAGCACCACCACCAGTTTGTTCGGCATGTTGCCACTGCTCCTCTTGCCTGGCTCTGGCACGGAGCTCTATCGCGGTTTGGCCGCGGTGATTGTTGGAGGCTTGGCGGTGAGTACCCTGTTCACCTTGATCTTGTTGCCGAGTTTGTTGCGCTTGAACGAAGAAAAAGTCACTGAGTCGACTGGCGATGTGGTGCCTGCTTAATTGATTGAGGATGGATTGAAGATGAATGTATTTCGAAGCGCCCTTTGCGTCTTGTTGGCACTGAGTCCGGGAGTGGTCTGGGCGCAGTGGGGTGGGGCTTCGCCGGTGGAGCTCAGTTCAGCCAGACTCACCACCATGGCGCCGACCATGCAAGTGGCAGGGACGGTGGTCTCGAGAAGCGATGCTTATTTGTCGGCTGAAGTGGATGGTCGCTTGGTGCAAGTGGCAGAGCCGGGTCAGCGCGTTGAGGCCGGCGATGTGGTGGCGAAAATCGATGATGAGACGCTGCGGCTTCGGGCTCAAGAATTGCGGGCGGAGATTGCTCGCGTGAAAGCCAGACTGACGTTTCTAGAAGCCGAGTTGAAACGGTTTGAACGATTGGTCGAGACCAATTTGGCGGCGGTGAGCCAAATTGAGCAAACCAGAGCCGATCGCGATGTGGCACAAAGTGATTTGGATGTGGCCAATAGCCGTCTGGCCCAGGTGCAGACTCAATTAGAGCGAACCGAGATGCGCGCGCCTTTCCCTGGCATCGTCGCTGAGCGCGTGGCCCATGCCGGTGAGCGCGTGGGGGTGGGTGCTCGTGTCGTCAGGCTGTATAACCCCGATGATTTGGAAGTGGTGGCCCGAGCGCCGCTGAGCTATTACCGCTATGTTGCCCCCGGAGACATCCTCGGTGTCAGCACTCGAGATGATGTGGTCGAAGCCCCTGTCCGTCGCGTCTACAGCGTGGGTGGGGAAAACAGCCATGTGTTTGAACTGCGCCTAGATTTGGATGAGGCCTTGGCGGTGGGCCAAACGGTTCGTGTCACGGTCCCAACCGCGGACTTGAGAGAAGTCTTGGCTGTCCCTCGTGATGCCTTGGTTTTGCGTGGCGATGGCATTGCCATTTTCATCGTCGATGAAGACAATACCGCCCGTCGCATTCAGGTGACCACTGGCATTGGTGAGGGTGAGTGGATCGAGGTCATGGGCCCCATCCAAGCTGGGGATCGAGTCGTGGTGCGTGGCAATGAGCGCTTGCGCCCCGGACAAGAGGTCTCAGTGCAAGGCGGCTGAGTCGGATGGGTTTTTAATCAGAGCAGGGGCTGCTAACCCGCCACAGCAAAGACTTGATGCTCGCCATCGTCCACTAAGCGCATCGCACAGCCGTATAGCCGACTGAGATTGTCGGTGTTGAGCAATTGATCGGTCGGCCCCGCCAGCCAATCACCATCACCAAATAACATCAGACAGTGCGTGCAATAACACGTCGCTAAATTGATCTCATGCAACGCCATGACCCCGGCTTTGCCTTGGGTTCTGATGTGTTGACCGACCACATTCAAGACGCTGACTTGATTGGCTGGGTCCAAGTGGTTGGTCGGTTCGTCCAACAACATCACTTGTGGGTCTTGTACCAACAGTGTCGCCAGGGCCAAGCGACGGGATTCTCCACCCGATAAGTTCATGCATGAGCGATGTTTCAGATCTGCCAAGCCCAGCCAATCGAGGGCACGATGGGCCAGTTCATAATCACTGGCTTGCTCTTTCATCCACGGTTTCAAGTGAGGATGTCTCCCCACCAGCACGGTCTGCTCGCAGGTGGCATCAAAAGCATAGCGGGTCTCTTGGGTGAGCATGCCAAGCGATGTGGCAATGGTGCGTCGAGGAATCTCTGGCATGTCTTGGCCATGTAATTTCACTCGCCCTTGGGTCAGCGGGTGGAGTCCAGCCAAGGTTTTCAATAGCGTGGTTTTACCGACGCCATTTTGACCCAACACCCCCCAGAACTCGTGGCCCTGGATGGCCCAATTGAGATCCCGGGCCACGCACACCTCCCCAATCTCAATGGTGGCCTGTTGCACTTCAAGAAAGGGAGCGGTGTGCATTCTTATCCTCTGATCCGGATGGCTCGATTAAGGAGCACCAAAAATAAGGGCACGCCAATCAAAGCGGTCAGCACGCCAACCGGCAATTGACGAGGGGCTAAGAGTGTGCGCGCTATCGTATCGGCAACGACTAAGAACCCACCGCCAAAAAAAGCAGCGGCGGGCAGCAAGACTCGGTGATCGGCACCAATCAGCAGCCGCATCAAATGCGGCACGATCAATCCAACAAACCCAATGGCGCCGGCAATCGAGACAGCCAAGCCCGTGAGCAATGAGGCGAGCACATAGACTTCCCAAAATCTGGCGCGGGTGGCCTCACCCAATAGCGAAGCTTGCAGTTGGCCTTGGCTCATCACATTCAGGCTTCTGGCCCGAAACCACACCAGCGCCAAACCCAAAAAGACGGGCGCTAACCACCAAGCAGACAAGCTGGCGTAACTGAGATCTCCCATCATCCAAAACAACATGCCGCGCAGACTCGCATCGGGACCTAGGGCCAAGATCAGTGAAATCACCGCGCCCCAACCGGCGGCAATGACCACGCCAGTCAGCAGTACCCGAGTGGTCGACCAAGGGCCTTTGCCTCGGGCCAGCACAAAGACAATGATCGTGGTGAGTAAGGCACCTAAAAACGCCAGCACGGGGATGGGCAGCGTTTGTATGCCAAACGTGCCAGCCACGCTGATGCCCAACAGCGCAAATACCGAGGCACCACCCGATAAACCCAAAACATAGGGGTCTGCCAGAGGATTTCTTAAGAGCACCTGCATCAAACAACCCGCGACGGCCAACAGAGCACCGGTGATCCAGGCGGCAATGGCTCTGGGCCATCGAAGCTCCCAGATGAGGCCCGATTGAGTCTCGGTGGCCAACCAAGGCCAAAGCCATCCGCTCGATCCCCAAGACAGCGCCAACAACAAGCTCAATGGCAACAGTGCGAGCAACGCCAGGCCCACCCAGATCGTCTGCTGGTTGGTGTGTCCATTGAGTGGGGGTTTTATTGGCATGCTTGGCACAGAGTGGAAAAATTGATTAACATTCAAACAAGCTCATTTAAAAGGGCAGGCCTCGTATGATAGCGTGCCTGCCGATTGGACAACATGATTGATCCCGATGGATTTAGGCCCAACGTGGGCATTGTATTGGCAAGGCGCGATGGCAGTGTGTTCTGGGCCAGACGCGCGCGCCAAGGGGGCTGGCAGTTTCCTCAAGGTGGGATGAACACCGATGAGACGCCCATTGAGGCCATGTATCGTGAGTTAGCCGAGGAAACGGGCCTCACAGAAGACCATGTGCGGGTACTGGGCTCAACGCCTGGGTGGCTTCGCTATCGCTTGCCAAAGCGTTATCGGCGGACGCATCAAAAACCCGTGTGCATTGGCCAGAAGCAAGTCTGGTTTTTACTGGAGTTCTTGGCTGACGATGGTGCGTTTGCACTCGACCAAGTGCCCGAGCCAGAGTTCGATGCCTATCGCTGGGTGGATTTTTGGTACCCAACCAAACACGTGATTGACTTCAAGCGTCCCGTCTATCGGCGGGCACTGGAGTTTTTCGAGCCCTTGTTGCCACAAACCACATCGGTTTGAACTCGTTCACCCAGTCAACCACTCACTGACATCCCAATAGGATATTCATGATCATGAAAAAACGTTTAAGTCTCATCGCTTTGATGACAGGCCTTACCGGTGCCCTTATGCACCCACCACTGGGAGCGCAAACATCCATGGACACTCATTCTGAGCCAGCTATTTTTTCTGATCAGGACTTGGGTGTCGCCGATCAATTGCGAACCCAAGGCCTTCAAGGCAACGGTGGGTTTGATGTGGTGGAAGAGCTGACCACCTTGATTGGCCCTCGTTTGGCTGGAAGCCCAGCCGATGCCAAGGCAGTCGAGTGGGCGAAAAACTACCTTGAAAACGCAGGCTTTGATCGTGTGTGGCTAGAACCTGCCACATTCCCAACTTGGCACCGAAACATGGAAAAAGCCACCATCACCGCGCCCATCGAGCGCGAGATGGTCACTCTGGCACTGGGATTTTCACCCGCCACACCAGCCGGTGGCGTTGAAGCCGAAGTGGTGATGTTGGATGACTACGAAGCCCTCGAGGCAGTGGATGCCTCTGAGGTGGAGGGTAAGATCATTTTTGTTAGGAACCGCATGGAACGGGCACGCGATGGCTCAGGTTATGGGCCGGCGGTCAGGGCGCGCTCGTTGGGTGCGCGTATCGCTGCAGAAAAAGGGGCAGTCGCTTATGTGATTCGCTCGATTGGCACCTCCACCAATCGTTTTGCGCATACTGGCTCGCAACGGTTTGATGTCGGCGTGCGTTCGCTGCCTGCCGTGGCCATCTCCAATCCCGATGCCGATCAACTCGAGCGCGTGATGGGCTTAGGCGAGCCGGTGTCCATGCACATCGAAGTCGATGCAGAATTCATTGAGGCCTATACCTCTCACAACGTGATTGCAGAAATCACCGGCAGTAAGTACCCAGAGCAAGTGGTCGCCATTGGCGCGCACTTAGACTCATGGGATGTGGGTACTGGCGCGTTGGATGACGGCGCTGGCATTGGCATCGTCACCGAGGCTGGGCGCTTAATCAACGCCCTAGACCAGCGCCCGGATCGTTCCATCCACATCATCTTTTTTGCAGCCGAAGAAATTGGGCTATGGGGTGGTCGTGCATGGGCTGAGAAGAACAAAGACAACTTCCACAATATCCAAGTCGGTGCCGAGTCGGATTTTGGTGCCGGTCCCATTTATGAAATGACAGCGCATGTCAGCGATGAGGCCAAACCCGTGATTCGAGCCATTCACCAACAGCTCGAGCCTTTAGGCATCGCTTTTGGTGGCTGGGGCGGTTGGGGTGGCCCCGATTTTCGACCAGCGGGTGCTTATGGCTTAGCGACCATTGACCTTCGCCAAGATGGTGGCAATTACTTTGACTACCACCACACCGAAAACGACACGCTCGACAAAATTGATCCGGCCAATATGGTGCAAAACGCCACCGCCTATGCCGTCTTGGCCTGGCTGGCAGCCCAATCTCCGGTGAGCTTTGGCTCTGGTCCAGAGAATATGCGCCAGTAGTGCCTATTTGATGAAAAAACGCCTGCTGCTCAATCTCAGAAACGTGCCCGATGATGAAGTCGAGGAAGTGCTCGCTTTGTTGACCGAGCACCATATCGAGCACTACATCACCCCCGCCGGTCCCTTTGGCATCAGTGGGGGTGGCATTTGGATTCGAGACATTGAAGATTGTGATCGGGCCAAGGCGTTGTTTGATGAGTACCAAGCCAAGCGCGCATTGCGCGCGGCCGATGAATACGCCAAAGCCAAAGCGCGCGGTGAGCATGACACCCTATGGTCGCTGTGGCGCAGGCGTCCGGGTCATGTGACGTTGATGATCATATTAAGCGCGATGATCTTGATGATTTTCTTTGCCCCCATGCTGCAAATCGCCCAAAGCGGTAGCTAACCAAAGACTATCGCTTGGCGCCAGCCGCCGATGTTCAACGGGGTGTTGACCACATCACCTCTAAAACCGCCTCGCCATAGCGCTCGAGTTTGTGACGACCCACGCCGTGGATTTGCCCGAGCTCCTCTAAGTCATCGGGTCGGGCCTCGATGATTGCTTGCAAAGTCCTGTCATGAAAAATCACATAGGGTGGTACGCCCAATTCGTGTGCCATCTCCAATCGCCAAGCTTTCAGTGCTTGCCACAAAGGGTCGCTGTTCTCAGTCGTTGACTGAGCGGGTTTGGGTGATTGGGCGCTCGCGAGCGCATCGACTCGGCAGAACAAAGACTCCTCACCGCGCAGCAGAGCTCGGGATTGCTCGCTGAGCTGTAAACCCCCATGGCCTTCGGGGTCCGGTTCAATATAGCCCTTAGCCAACAGCTGTCTGAGCACAGAAAACCAAGTGTGTTTATTGAGCTCGCGTCCTATCCCAAAGGTGCTCAATTGATCATGTCCCAGTCGGGTGATCCGATCGCTCAAGCGGCCTTGCAGAACATCGATGATGTGGGTCGCACCGTAGCGTTGTCCTGTTCGGAAGATGCAAGACAGTGCTTTTTGCGCGGCCTCAGTGGCGTCCCAGGTCTTAGGTGGTGAGAGACAGTTGTCGCATCCACCGCACTGACCCGGGTGGTCTTCATTGAAATAACCCAACAACACCGGTCGTCGACATTCAGCATGCTCTAGAAAAGCCAGCATGGCTTCAAGTCTTTGTCGTTCTAGGGGATTGGATGCCAGCGTGGGTCCAAGCAATCGTCTGACTTGTATGATGTCGTTTAAGCCATAGACCATCCAGGCATCCGAAGGCAGGCCATCTCGACCGGCGCGACCGGTTTCTTGGTAGTACGCCTCAATGCTTTTGGGCACATCCAGATGGGCCACAAAGCGCACATTGGGCTTATCAATCCCCATGCCAAAGGCGATGGTCGCACACATAATCAAGCCCTCTTCGTGAATGAATTGGTCTTGATGGGTTTGGCGCTCTTCGGGGCTAAGGCCGGCATGGTAGGGCAGGGCATTGAGACCTTTGCCACACAACCACTCGGCCAACGTTTCAGTTTTTTTGCGTGAGCCACAGTAGACGATGCCAGCATCGTCTGGATGCTCGAGTTGAATAAACCGCAACAGCTGCTCTTTGGCGTTGGTCTTTTGTCCGATCCGGTAACGAATGTTGGGGCGATCAAAACTATCGATAAAGACTTGAGCGCTCTCACCCAAGAGGTGTTTGATGATGTCTTGCCGAGTTTGTTTGTCAGCGGTGGCGGTCAGTGCAATGCATGGCACCTCGGGATGGCGGGTGGTGACTTGATGAATGTTTAGGTACTCAGGCCGAAAATCATGTCCCCACTGAGACACGCAGTGGGCCTCATCGATGGCGAATAAGGCAATGTTGACCTGCTCGAGTAAGTGCCGAGTCTTTGTCTGAAGCAGACGCTCCGGGGCCACGTAGAGAAGATCAAGCCCGCCGTTTCGTAGCGACGCCTCAACGGCCTGTTGCTCTTCAGCGGACTGGCTGGAGTTCAAAACCGCCGCTCGAACCCCATTTTGGGCCAGGGCATCGACTTGGTCTCGCATCAGCGCAATCAGTGGGGAGATCACGATGGCCGTGCCCTCTCGGATGAGCGCTGGGATCTGATAACACAGCGATTTCCCACCACCGGTGGGCATAAGGGCCAAAACTGAGGCTCCTTGGACAACAGAATCAATAATATCGGCTTGTCGGCCCCTAAATTCGGCGTAACCGAACACCTGATGCAAATGCGATCGGGCGCTGGTTCGGGTGTCTGGCTGATCTGGGGTGGAAAATTGGGTCGACATCGGGTCACAGCATACCCGTTTGCCCCTGTCTTGGGTGGTGAATGAGACTGGTCAGCGCCCCATGGCTTCTGCTATGATGCCGTAGTCAGCGTGATTTAAAAGAAGGTCACTATAAAGAAAATGCGCCCAATGAGCCTCAGCGAAAGGCCCTTGTCGTCTCGGTTATCTCTGCCGTGGACGGGTTTGGTGTGTGTTTTGTTTGGTCTGTTGATGGCAGGCTCCGTCTTGGCTCAACCCTACGGCTACAGTGTCAACTCCCGTGGCAACTTGCCAGATAGCAATGATGTCAATGCCCTTTGGCGTGTGAATCTCGCCGACGGGTCTGTCGAGCGCGTCAGCGAGCAAGGCCTGCCCACCGGGTTTTTTGATCTAGAGGCCTTGGCCATCAATCAAGATGAGCAACTGTTTGGTGCTGACGATGATTTAAAAACGCTGGTGCGAGTGAGCATGGTCACCGGTGTCGCCTCCGCCGTCGGTGGGAAAACCATCAACATGGGCAGAGCGCTGGGTGCCAATATGGATTTCGGGATGACATTTGATTGCCAGAACCGGGCCTTTGTGGTCTCCGATGTTGAGCAATCTTTATTCAGCGCCAATACTGAAACGGGTGAGTTGACATTAATTGGCCAAGCAGGAAGTTTGGGTGCGCCCATCACGGATTTGGCCACCTTCGGTGATGACACTTTTGGTATTGGTGTCGGCCTAGACAGCGAGGGCAACACCGTCGCCCCCAATCTCTACCGGGTTGATCTCGAAACGGCCACCGCTGAACTGATTGGACCTCTGGGCGATGAGGCCAGTCCGTATAACAACGCGGGCTTGAGCTTTGATGAGGAAGGCACCTTGTGGGCCATGACCGATCGACGACAAGTCGGCGGCCAAGACTTGCCTAGTGAGATTTTGACAATTGATCCCAACACGGGCCAAGCGACGCGGAAGGCCACTTCAATCGTTGGTCTTGAAAGCTTAGCCATTGCCGCACCGGCCTCATGTGGACGGACGGTCGTCACGCAAGCACCTCCCGGGCTGCCGATACCAGTCAATTCACCCTATGGACTGTTCTTGTTACTGCTATCGGTGTTGGGCTTGGGTGTGATGAATGCACGTCGAAGGAGTGCTTAAATGATTGGGAATATCGGACCCGTCCAACTGTTGATCATCCTGCTGATCGTTCTATTGATCTTTGGCACCAAGCGCATTCGCTCGCTGGGCAGTGATTTAGGCGGTGCGATCAAAGAGTTTAGAAAAGGCATGGGCGACGATGCCTCAAGCCAAGAGACCTCGAGTGATCAAGCCTCATCCAATAAAGCCGAGAGCGAGCAGACAGCCAATGATGCCAGCGATTCATCTGATGGCTCCTCTGGCACCAAGCATTAAAATTAGCTAACGCCGTGGGTGGCATCGGCTTCACAGAACTCTTATTGTTAGCGGTCCTCGCCTTACTGGTGGTGGGCCCCAAGCGCTTGCCCGAGATCGCTCGCACGGCCGGGCACATTTCCAAGACAGCCCGCGGAGCGTGGCAAAGCCTCAAATCTGAATTTCAGGTAGAGCTTGATTTAGAGCACAACAAAAAAGTCTTGGCCAAGCATCCATCACCCCAATCCGAAGTGACGCACCCAAACGTCACTCAATCAGAAGCTGAGCAAGACGGCACCTTATCCACTGATCACTCTTCGACCGATGAATCTAAAAACTCGGAGTGATGCGATGACCGAGTCGGGGGAGGATCAAGAGCTGACCTTGATCGATCATCTTCTGGAGTTGCGGACGCGGATTTTTAAAGCGCTGATTGCCGTGGTGATCATCTTAGTCGGTCTGACGCCGTTTGCACGAACGCTCTATTCCTACTTGTCCGAACCGCTTGTCCGGCATTTGCCTGATGGTGCCAGCATGGTCGCGATTGATGTGGCCTCTCCATTTTTTGCACCGTTTAAGTTGGTGATGTTGTTGGCACTCCTATTGGCGATGCCGGTGGTGATTTATCAAGCTTGGGCGTTTGTGGCGCCTGGACTCTATCGCGAAGAGAAACGATTGGCCAAGCCTTTGCTGGTCGCAGCGGTGGGACTGTTTTATGCCGGCTGTGCGTTTGCCTATTTTGCGGTCTTCCCAATCATCTTTGCTTTCTTCACCGCCATGGCGCCAGAGGGTGTGGCCGTGATGACCGACATCAGCCGTTATTTGGATTTTGTGATCACGCTGTTTATTGCCTTTGGCTTGGCTTTCCAAGTGCCGGTGATCACCATTGTGCTGGTCGCCATTGGTGTGGTCTCTGTCAGCTCACTGACCCGTGCCAGAGGCTATGTGGTGGTGGGGGCCTTCACGATAGCGATGTTGATTACGCCGCCGGATGTGATCTCACAAACCCTATTGGCCATTCCGGTGTTGCTGCTGTATGAGCTCGGGATTGTTTTCGCCCGTTTGCTGGTTAGACAGCCTCAAAGCTCTACTTCATCGGGTGAGGAATCGTCAGAGGGTTGATCATATAGCCCCCCGGTATCAGTGTTTTTAGGCGTTGTAGCTGACCAACCAAAGATCTCACAAAACGCCACGTACTGAGCGCCAGCCAGCAAGATTTGTAGCGCCATCGAAGCCACTAGAATGACGATCTGGGAGACCATCACCCCGACCACGCCGGGCAGTTGCATCAACACACTCAAGATGGCCATTAAGCCCATCACAAAAACACCGATCACAGCCACTAAGGTCAATAAGTACGCCAAAAAGGCAAAGAGATTGGTGATGATGGCGATCACGCTGGCCCGCACACTAGGCCATAAGCCAAACTCACCAAAAATGCTCAATGGGATGGCAAAGTACAGACCCATCAACACCAAGACCATGGAAGCGCCGGCCAAGTAGAGTCCTGTCCCAGGCTCTAGATTTTGTAGCATGGCGGTTAAGTTTTCTGGCGCAGCCAGTGCTGCTTGAATTTCGGCTTCGCTGATTTGGCTGGTTAACCAAGAAGCCAAGAAGCTCAGCGCCACCATGGCGCCAATGATGGTCCACAGGCCCAGCAGCAGTAAAACGGGGCGTGATTTGGGTCGGTGCCAGCCACTGAGCAACACCGCAGAGGTGGGTGCCCGGCCCGCGCTGATTTGATCAAAAGCCACCAAGACACCGGCAGTTAACAATGGGGTGATGATGGCCAGTATCAATTGACCAATGAACGGAATGATGACCACCATCGATAGCAGCAACCACAGCGCGCCCACGCTGACCATAGAACCTGAGCCCCGACGAATCAAGGCGGTGGATTTGATCAGCCAGAAAAGGCCGGAGGCGGCACTGACCCTCTGAATCCTCTCATCGGGTCTCATCGCGCTTTCACCGAAGCAGACTCATGGAGCGCGTTGGCAGACCAAGCAGGGGCATCACCCAGTGCTTGAGGAATTTGTTCTGGGGTGTCCACGCTTTGCCACATGGCCAAGTGTGTTGGGCTCATGAAGTGTTCCTTAACGCTGTGCTCTAAAAAAGAGAGCAACTCATCATAGTAGCCGTTGGTGTTGATCAAAATAATCGGCCCGAGAAATTGCCCCAAACGCTTGAGGGTCATGGCCTCAAATAGCTCCTCAAAGGTCCCACAGCCCCCTGGCAATGCAATCACCGCGTCACTCCCTTCGAGCATCCGCTCTTTTCGCGTGCGCATATCCGAGACCACTTCCAGTGAGGTCAATCCAGGGTGGCCTTGTTCGATGTTCAACAAGAAGTCGGGGATCACGCCATGGACTTCGCCGCCGGCGGCGAGTGCGCCCTCTGCCATGGCACCCATCAACCCATGCCCACCGCCTCCAAAAATGATGCTGTGTCCTGCCTTGGCCAAAATCTCACCCAATCGAGAAGCCGCGCTGATATAGTCTGGGTGGAGTGCTTGAGAAGATGCAGCGTAGACAGTGACACGATCAATGGACATGGATGAACAACCCGCTCTTTTATCTTATATTTCGAAGGCCCATTGTAATCCGACCCGCCCAATCATGTGGCTGTCGATGAAGACTCAAACCCTGATGCGTTTTTTCCTCGGCACAGGCAAACGTCTGCTGTCTTCGATGGTGCCGGTTGTGTTGCTGGCAGGCTGTGGGGAGCCACCACCGTCTGGTGAGCTGGCCTTTGGGCAAGAGCCTTATCTTCGATATTGTGCCTCATGCCATGGCAACCAAGGGCAGGGTAAGCCCCCCACGTTTCCACCCATGGCCAATTCAGAGTGGCTTGAGCTGGGCAATGATGCGCTGGGCTTGATTGTGCTCTATGGCCTGCGTGGGGAGATCGAAGTGGCGGGCCAAACTTATCGAGGTTATATGCCACCGATGCAACACATCTCAGATGAGGACATTGCCGCGTTGCTGACCTATATCAACGCCACGTGGGGCCCGGGCGATGCGCCCATGTCTAAAGAGGAGGTGCTGAGGTTGCGTAGCGCATTCGAAGGTCCACGATCACCTCTCAATGGCTACGATGGCCTCATGGAGGCTCTGGACGCGGTGGGCGTGGATCGCACTCAATGAGCTGGCATCGAACCACGCAGCCACCCGCTGCCTTTGTGATCATTGGCATCACGGTACTGGCCTTCTTTATCCAAAACGCGGCGTTTGTCGACATCCTTCGAGTCTTTGCCCTGTGGCCCGTGGCCACGCCGCCGGCCTTGGCTTTTGGCGACGGGGTGTTGGCGACCGGCTTCAAGCCCTGGCAGTTGATCAGTTATGGATTCTTGCACGGCGGATGGGGTCATTTGTTCTTCAACATGTTTGCCTTTTATATGTTTGGCTTGCCCATTGAGCGGGCTTGGGGCACTCGACGCTTCGTGATCTTCTATGTGATCTGCTTGATTGGGGCCGGGTTGGTCCAGCTGTTGGTGGCGGGCTTAAGTGGAGAGATCTATCCCACCATCGGCGCATCGGGTGCCGTATTTGGGATCTTGCTGGCTTTCGGGATGATGTATCCCAACACCCGTTTGATGCTGTTGTTTCCACCCATTCCGATCAAAGCCAAGTGGTTTGTGCTGGGCTATGGTGCGCTGACCTTGGTGTTTGGCATCACCGGGACCATGCCCGGCGTGGCGCATTTCGCGCACTTAGGCGGCATGATCTTTGGCTTGGGTTTGATTCTCTACTGGGGCCGGCAAGACCAGCGCCGAAAAATGGGTGGTTGGGGCTGAGTCTAGACGGACTTGGTCAGATGGTACCCTGCCTCGGTGGTGAGTGCGTCAACTAATCAGCCGAGGCAGTTTTTTTCTTCGCTGCTTTTTTCTTTGTCGTTTTCTTTTTGGCTGTTTTCTTTTTCGCCGTCTTTTTCTTAGTGGCTTTTTTCTTCGCTACTTTTTTCTTGGCTGCCTTCTTTTTGCCGGCTTTCTTGCGACCAAATTTGCCGCGTGAGCCTTTCGGTGGTGCTTCTGCGATGAGTTGTTGGCAGGTCTCTAAATCCAGGGTCTCTGGTTCAACATCCTTGGGCACTTTGGCGTTGACGTTGCCATCGGTGATGAACGGCCCATAGCGACCTTTCAAGATCTCAATGCCTTGTTCTGGGAAGCTCTTAATGACGCGGTCTTTAAGCATTTGCTTATGCGCGGCAATCAATTCCATGGCCTGCTCATAAGTGACATCCAACGGATCGACTTCTTTCAAAGACACAAAATTCTTTTGGCCATAGCGAACATATGGACCAAAGCGGCCCACATTGGCTTGGATGGGCTCGCCCTCAGGCGTGTGACCGAGATCACGCGGCAACTTGAATAGCTCTAGGGCTTCTTCTAGCGTGATGTGATCCATTTTTTGGCCAGGACGAAGGCCCGCGAATAGGGGCTTTTCCTCATCTTCGGCTTGCCCAATCTGGGCAAAGGGTCCATACCGGCCGACTCGGACAATCACAGGCTTGCCTGATTTTGGATCCGTGCCCAGCTCTCTGGCCAATTGGGCTTCCTGGCGCGAGACCGATTCTTCCTTTTCGTGTACGCGCTCGATAAACGGTGTCCAGAATTCTTTGAGCAAAGGCCGCCATTCATTCTCGCCACGCGAGACCGCATCGAGTGCATCTTCTAAGCGGGCGGTGAAGTCATAGTCGACATAACGATCAAAGTGCGTGGAAAGAAACTTCGCGACCACCCGCCCAGTTGAGGTGGGGGTGAAGCGACGGTTCTCTAAGTCCACATACTCGCGGTCTTTGAGCGTCTGAATGATCGAGGCATAGGTCGACGGCCGGCCAATGCCGTGTTCTTCCAAGGCTTTCACTAAGCTCGCCTCTGAATATCGCGGCGGTGGCTCGGTGAAATGTTGTTCTGGCGTGACGGCTCTAAGCGCCACACGATCCCCTTCTTCTAAAGCGGGCAGTCGGTTGTCTGATTCGGCTTGCGCGTCTTGATAGACCGACAAAAAGCCAGGCTCGATGAGAATCGATCCATTGGCTCTAAACGTTTCTGGCCCGACATCGAACTCGGCGCTGACTGTGTCATAGACCGCCGGAATCATTTGGCTCGCGACCGCGCGATTCCAAATCAGCTGATAGAGCCGATATTGGTCTTCAGACAAATGCGATTTGACCTTGATGGGCGTGAGCGAAGCCGAGGTCGGTCGAATCGATTCATGCGCCTCTTGCGCATTTTTCGATTTCGACTGGTAGAAATTGGGCTTTTCTGGAATGAGATGCGCGCCGTATTCTTTTTGCACCACCGACCGGATCTCAGAGAGCGCATCGGCAGACAAAGCCACCGAATCGGTTCGCATGTACGTGATCAAGCCTTGATTTTCGCCACCACCGGTGTCGATGCCTTCGTATAACTGCTGCGCCACGCGCATGGTCCGCTGGGTCGTGAAGCGCAGTCGCCTGGCGGCTTCTTGTTGCAGAGTCGAGGTGATGAACGGCGGCTGTGGCCGGCGACGGCGCTGGCTTTTTTTGATGCGATGCAGCACCAAGGCTGGTCCATCCGACCCGGTCTCGGCATGATCTTCAATGCGTTGGACCACTTCCGTGGCTTGTTCTTCGCTGGTGAGGTCAAACTGCTCGAGCTTCTTGCCGTTGACCTTAACGAGGTTGGCATTAAACGGGCTGGCTTCTTCGCCCAGTGTGGCACCAATGGTCCAATACTCTTGCGGCTTGAAGGCTTCAATTTCTTCTTCGCGCTCAACAATCATGCGAAGCGCTGGGGATTGCACTCGACCAGCCGATAGCCCGCGCGCCACTTTTTTCCACAAAAGCGGTGAGAGGTTAAAGCCCACCAAATAATCCAGCGCCCGCCTGGCTTGTTGGGCATCCACCAAGGGCGCCACCAAGTCTCTGGGGTGTTTCATCGCCTGGTCAATGGCGGATTTGGTGATCTCAGAAAAGACCACCCGCTTGACGGGCTTGTCGTGGTTGATGCCACGCTCTTTTAAGATCTCTGCAATGTGCCATGAGATCGCTTCCCCTTCGCGGTCAAGGTCAGTGGCCAAAAAGACCGCATCGGCTTTTTTCGCGCTGGAAACAATTTTATCGACGTGTTTTTTGTTGCGATCGATGATGCGGTAGTGCATCTCAAAGTCGTTGTCCGGATCGACCGCGCCTCCTTTGGGGATGAGGTCACGGACGTGCCCATATGAGGCCAGCACTTCAAAGTCAGGCCCAAGGTATTTATTGATGGTGGTCGCTTTGGCAGGCGATTCGACGATGAGTAAGTTTTTGGCCATCAGTGTCGGTGTTCGCCTTCTTCATCAAACATCAAATCTTCCATCCATGCGTAATTGGCTTCTTGACCGGGTTGGTTAAACAACACCATCAGCACCACCCACTTGACCTCTTCCATACTCACTTCTTCAGCATCGAGCGCCATCAAGCGGTCGATGACCAGCTCGCGGCTTGTGGCATCCAATACGCCCATATTTTCCAGATACATCAACAGCCCACGGGCATCGAGGTCCAGACGCTCAAGCTCATCGGCATTGAAGATGCGACAGCTCTTGGGCGTTTGGCTGGTGGGGAAGCTGGGCATCGCGCCAGAGCTGCCCACATCCGTTTGGTTCATGGTCGCGACTTGTCGCTGACGGGCCAATTCATCCAGCCAAGCAAACGCGCGCTCAATTTCATTGCCAGAAAAACCCGCCTCTTCGAGGCTTTCGCTCAGCGCCTCGCGGTCTGGCGTGGCATCGGGTTCATCGTAAATGTAGTTCTCGAACAGATACATCAATAGGTCGAGTACATTCTCTTTCATTCCACATCCTTATGGCATTTAAGGGTCACCAGCCTCACCCCAGACAAGCCACACCTTACCTCAGTGTGCGTTGTTCGATGATTCACACAAGTTTTCGTGTGCAAAGCCGGTCATTATCTCACCAAAACCCTCCCCACCGCCGACTCGGCGTTCGATTTTGTCCATCTGGGGGTGGATTGAGGGCTTTATTTCACTATGGAGGCGATTGCTCAAGGCGTCAACCCCTCTGGGTGACGACAATCCAAGGCAGAGGGGCCAGATTCGTTAAAATAGAAGGTCTGTCAGCTCCTAGACCCTTGATTTATGGGGCCCAAACACAAATACTGACAGTCACTGACAACTTTTGTCACCCAACACAGCGCAGATTTTAAAGACACATGGCCATACTCGACATCCTCGAATTCCCAGATCCCAGGCTCCGGCGCATTGCCAAGCCCGTCGATGCCGTGGGCGAGTCGGAAAAAGCGCTGGCCGAGTCCATGATCGAGACCATGTACGACGCCCGTGGCATTGGCTTGGCATCGATTCAGGTCAACGACGACCGGCGAGTGTTTGTGATGGATGTCAGCGATGGCCACAATGATCCGATGGTCTTTTTCAACCCAGAGATTTTGGAGCGCTCGGGAGAACAGGTCTGTGAAGAGGGCTGTTTGTCGATCCCGGGCGTCACCGCGGATGTGCAGCGCGCTGACCGCGTGCGGGTGCGTGCGCTGAACTTGGCCGGTGAGTCTTTCGAGCTTGAGATCGATGGTTTGGCTGCGGTGTGTATCCAACATGAGATCGATCACTTAGATGGCAAGGTCTTTTTCGACCGACTCTCGCCTCTGAAACGGCGCATGCTGCAAAAGCGTTATCAAAAACAGCGCCAAACCGTCCAATAGAGCTTAATAAGAGAGCTAAATGAGTCCTCGCATCATCTACGCCGGCACGCCCGAGTTCTCCGTGCCTGCACTCCAAGCATTGATTGATCATGGCCATCGGCCGGTGATGGTGTTGACCCAACCCGACCGTCCGGCAGGCCGTGGCCGCATCTTGCAAGGCTCACCGGTCAAGATCTTGGCAGAACAAGAGGGCATTCCCGTCGAACAGCCGGCGACTTTGAAAGGCGCCTCGCTGGCCCATTGGGCCGCCGATCTACTGATCACCGCGGCCTATGGACTCTTGATTCCAGGCACCATCTTGACTGAACCTCGCCTGGGCTGTTGGAACTTGCACGCCTCACTCCTGCCGCGCTGGCGAGGTGCGAGTCCCATTCAACAAGCCATTTTGGCTGGCGATCCCGAGACCGGGATTTCGCTGATGCAAATGGATGAAGGGCTCGATACTGGGCCGGTGTTGATGACCGAGCGGACTGCCATCGGTCCCACCGAGACGGCGGCTGATCTCCATGACCGGCTGGCCAGACTCAGTGCCGAGGTCGTGATCCAGGGTCTCGATGCGTTGGTCAGCAATCAACTGCCGGCGGCCACGCCACAGCCGGCAACGGGTGTGACCCATGCCCCCTTGATCAAGAAGTCCGATGCCTTGCTGGACTTCTCTGGCTCTGCGGAGGCCTTAGCGCGCGCGGTGCGTGCCTACAACCCATGGCCTGTGGCTCACACCGAGGTGTTTGCTCCATTGGGCGAGCCCATGGTGCGGGTCTGGTCGGCGCAGGCTGGGCCAGCCGTGGTCGCGCCCCCCGGAGAATTGATTCGGGGGCGAAGCGATGCGGTGGTGGTCGCCTGCGGCGAGGGCTCGCTGGAGATCACTGAACTGCAAGCCCCGTCGCGTCGCCGACTGACCGCCAGTGAATGGTTCAATGCCCACCCCGACTGGCGATAGAGTGGGCGATAGAGTGGGCGATAGAGCTGGCGATAAGACGGGTGCTAAGCCGCGCCTGGCCGCGGCGGAAGTGGCTTTGTCGGTGTTCGATCACGGCCAGGCCGCCGATGTCGCTTTGGAGACGGTGTGTGCCAACATGGAGGCATCCAAAGACCGTTCTCTGGTGCGCCGTCTGGTGCACGGCTTGATGCGCGATTGGCCGATGGTCAATGCGCATTTAAAGACCTTGTTGCACACGCCCCTCAAACCCAAAGACCGATTGAGCTTTTTTATTTTGGCGGTGGCGTTGTCCGAATTAAGAGACGGGCGCGAGCCCGATCATGCGGTGGTCCACTGCGCGGTGGAAGCCACCCGCTTGGCCAAAGCCGAGCATTTGAGCAAACTGGTCAATGCGATTTTGCGTCGCTTCTTGCGAGAGCGGGAGGCGCTCGAGGCGAAGTGGCTGGGCCGTCCTGTGATGGAGTGGGGCTATCCCCAATGGCTGATTGATGCCCTGGCCCATGACTGGCCCGATGAGTGGGTGGACCTATTGGCCGCAGGCAATGCCTCGCCACCACTGACCCTGCGCGTCAATCGGCGCCATTGGAGCCGTGAGCAAGCGTTGGATGCGCTCTCAAAATCCGGCATGGTGGATCGCCCATTGCCTGGCTTGGCCGATGCGGTGATGTGCGAGACCCGCGCAGCGATTCGTGATGTGCCCGAGTTTATGGACGGTGGCTGGTCGGTCCAAGATGCAGGCGCTCAATGGGCAATCGATTGGTTAGAACTCTCATCTGGGCAGCGCGTATTGGATGCCTGTGCAGGTCCCGGCGGTAAGGCCGCGCATTGTTTGGAGAGGGCAGACATTGACTTGGTGGCCGTGGAGTCTGAGCCGGATCGTTTGGCTCAAGTCGGTGCTGGCCTTGAGCGTTTGTCTTTATCCGCTGAGCTCATTTGTGGGGACGCCACAGCGCCTGATCAGTGGTGGGACGGACAAGCCTTTGATCGGATCTTGATTGATGCGCCGTGTTCGGCCACCGGTGTCATTCGTCGCCACCCCGATATTCGTTGGCTTCGCCAGCCCCAAGACATCGATGCGCTGGTCACCACGCAAGCTTTGTTGCTCAATCGGCTGTGGCCACTGCTCAAGCCGGGCGGTATCCTTGTCTATGTCACCTGTTCGGTCTTGGCCAGAGAAAACCACCAGCAGGTTCAACGGTTTTTGGAGAATCACTCGGATGCAAAAGTCTTGGACCCACCCAGTCAAGATGAGTCGAGCCAGGGCACGGTGCCCGGGCGCGCGGTCTCTGTGGGCTGGCAGGTGCTGCCAGGCCAAAATGATTGGGATGGTTTTTATTATGCTGCTCTTGGTCGCTTGCCAAGCGCCTGACAGCGACGGCCAGCGTGATGGAGATGCGTTAACTCTGGAGTTGATGGATCCGGTGCTGCAGTGGCGTGATGGTGTCTTGGGCGTGGTCAGTGGCATCGCCTTTTCACCGAGTCCTCCGGTATTAGAGGCATTGGACCATGGGGTGGCAGTCACTGTGGTGGTGGCCACTCGAATTCATCCGATCCATGGCGTGTTGGCTTCCACCGATCAAACCCGCAATCACCGCTTTGAGATTCGCTATCTGCCATTGATTGAGCACTATCAACTCACCGAATTAAAGACGGGCGCCACGGCCACTTACCCGCGGCTGAGATTGTTGGTGAGTGCGCTCGCTGAGCCAAGGTTCTTAGACACCCATCTGACACAAGATGCCTCAACCGATCGTTCCTGGCATGTGCAGGCCAAACCCGATATTGACCGTGAGCGGTTGCCTGCGCCCATGCAGCTGGCGGTATGGAGCGATGGTCAGTGGCAAAGTTCGGACGATGGTTGGAGTTGGCGGGTTGAGGTGAGTGATGCGCCATAAAAGCTGGCTGCGACGACTGATCCGAGTCGCGCCGTGGGCTGCGGTGCTCTTGGTGTTGTTAAGCGCCCTGTACTTAGTGATCAATGTGGAACAAGAGACCACCCAATTGTCGCGTCATGCGCTCTGGGTGTTTGTCTCAGCCACACTGGCCTTGTTGATCTTGCTGGCGGTGATTGTTGGTCGTTTGCTTCGTTTGCGACAGCGGGTGGCGGCCAATGAGCCCGGCGCGCGGCTGACCGCTCGCCTGGTGAAGATTTTTTCTGCACTGGCCTTGCCGCCGGTGGTGGTTCTTTATCTATTCTCGCTGCAGTTTTTAAGTGAGACAGTGGAGGGCTGGCTGGATGTGCAAACCGAGCAGGCCTTGTCCCAATCGATTGAACTGGGTCAGCTCTTTATGGCGCTTCGAACCCGCGAGGTGCGATCGGAGTTGCAGCGCATTGGAGCCGTGGTGGATTTAAATGATCAGGCCACATTGGCCAACGAACTGCTCGATTACGTCAGTGCCTCGGGACCCACCGAGATCAACATCTTAAACCGATCAGGCTTGGCTGAGCTTTCCGTTCACATTGACCCCAGTGCCGTGGTGGCCAATTTGCCCAATCAGTTTGCGCTGACTCAAACGCTGGAAAACGGAGAGTACGCAGCCGCTGAGCCCACAGACGATGGGCTCATGATTCGGGTGATGCAACAAATCACACCGCTGGGTTTGGGAGCAACGCCTGTGATCTTGCAAGCGATCTAGCCATCGCCCGCTGAGGTTTCTCAAATGGCCAATGACATCGAACAGGCCTACTACCGGTATCAGAACGTCGCTTTTTTGCGCGGGCGCTTAGAACAAAGCTTGGTGTTGATTCTATCGCTGGTGTTATTGCTCACCGCCTTGTTGGCAATTGTGTTGGCTTTCAATGCGGCTCGCCGCGTCAGCCAGCCGGTGAGAGACTTAGCCTTGGCCACTCAAGAGCTGGCCGCCGGTCGCTTTCCTGAAAAAATGCCCAGTG
>CAJXNU010000004.1 GCA_913057255.1 uncultured Wenzhouxiangella sp. | reverse complement strand
TGACGAGCAGCTAGCCACGCAAACAGTGCCGTGCGGGCACCACCAATGTGCAAAAACCCGGTGGGCGATGGGGCAAAACGGGTGCGAATTGGGGTGTTTTTTGCGTTCATAGAATGGGTCAGGCACACTGATGAAAAATTGAGATGCTCATACTACCAGAGAGCCGCTTTCAAATACATGCCAGCGTTTGGTGTATAACTGCTGACTGAAACATGAAAAGCTTCAAGACATCTTGGTATTTCCTGAGTCGGCGGCACTTTGTGTTACCCCGTCTGTGGCTGGCTGTGGCCGTTTTGTTGTTGGCAAGCTCAGGACACGACCAGATCTCAGAGCTCGACAAAATTAAAGCCCGCGGTCACATCATCATGCTCACCCTCAACGGGGCGACCACCTACTATCTGGGCGCCGAGGGAGAAACGGGGTTTGAGTTTGAGTTGGGTCGCGCATTCGCTGACTTCATTGGCGTGCCTCTCGAGGTGGTCACCCTGCCTCACCCGCAAGCCCTCAAGCAGGCTCTGGCCTTGGGCCAAGGTGACTTTATCGCAGCCGGCCTGCCCTCGCCAGTCGATGATGCGCGCCTGACATCTGGCCCTGTCTATGAAACGGTTGCGCCCATGGTGGTCTATCGGCAAGGCTCAGCGAAACCTGATGCGATCGAAGAACTTAGCGGGGGATCGATCGCACTGCTTGATGGCAAAGGATACGAGACGCTACTCATTGACAATGGCGCAGCCAATGCGGGCTTAGAGTGGTTCGTCGCCGAAGACTCAAGCATCGAGGATTTGTTTGATGCCATCAGTCGAGAAGAAGTCACCTATACAGTGGCCGATTCCAACGTGGTTGAACTCAATCGGCGATTCTTTCCAGCCATTGGCATCGCTTTTGATTTAGAGCCTCAGATGAACTTGGCTTGGGTGGTACGAAGGGAGAAGAGAGAAAGTCTGATAAAAGTGCTGCAGGCATTCTTTGATGAAATCCAAAGCAATAATCGACTCGCTGAGATCAAAGCACACCACTACCAGGCGGATGATGGTTATGAGCCAGTGGGCACATTCACTTTTATGGATCAGGTCGCCAGTCGCCTGCCTGCCCTCAAGTCATTATTCAAGCAGGCCGCTGAACAAGTTGACTTGGACTGGGCCTTATTGGCTGCCGTTGGCTACCAAGAATCGCACTGGGATCCCCGCGCAGTTTCACCCACTGGTGTTCGTGGGGTGATGATGCTGACCCAGCGGACCGCCGGACAGCTGGGCGTGGACAACCGATTGGATCCTGAGCAAAGTATTTTGGGTGGTGCCCGCTACTTACGATCGATGCTCGATCGGCTGCCAGACAGAATTCAGATGCCCGATCGACTCTACTTGGCATTGGCCGCGTATAACATCGGACTCGGTCACTTAGAAGATGCGCGCGTCATCACTCAGCGCCAAGGAAAAGACCCCGATCGATGGCTAGATGTCAAAGAGCACCTGCCTCTCCTCACGCAAGAGCGGTGGTATCGCCAAACGCGCTATGGCTATGCAAGAGGCTATGAAGCCGTCAGTTATGTCAGCAACATTCGGACGTTTTATGAGATTTTGTTGTGGATGGATCAGCGCGAGCATCCCCTGCTGACATCCATGCAAACATCAGTCGAGCCAGACGCAGCGCCCTGATTGGTTCTTGATGGAGTCGAGCTGTTGTTGATGCGCCCTCAGCTCTTCTTCATTCGCGCGCAGACAAACCAATTGAGATAAATCCAGCGCCTGCTTGGATGCTTGATCCGCATGCTGCTCCGTGCCTGAGCGCATACTGAGCCCCAAATCCACCTGACCGCCAGTCATCAGGAGATAGACATCAGCGAGTAGCTCCGCATCGAGCAACGCGCCGTGCAACTGACGGTTGGAGTTGTCTACCTCATAGCGCTTACACAGGGCATCCAAACTCACGCGCTGCCCTGGATGCAGCTCTCTAGCCAAGACCACGGTATCCAGAATATCGGCCACTTGAGCGATCTGAATCGTTGGTGAACGCTCCAGCCGAGCCAATTCGGCATCGAGAAATCCCACGTCAAATGGCGCGTTGTGGATGATCAACTCAGCTCCTTCGATAAAGGCCAAAAAATCATCGACGATGTCTCGGAACCTCGGCTTATCTTCCAAAAAGGCATCGGTGATGCCATGGACCTCTAAGGCACCGCCCTCCACCAGTCGGTCGGGATTTAGGTAGCAGTGAAAATGCCGATCGGTGATGCGACGATCATCGATCTCCACACACCCAATCTCAACAATGCGGTGCCCGAGATCAGGCTCTAGTCCCGTGGTCTCGGTATCCAAAACGATTTGTCGTTTCATGCCATCGATTTCCTAAGATGATTGGCTGAATCTTATGTGTCTATTCTGGGGCATGGGCAATGGCCATGGCCGCCTCTCTGGCCAAATCATCGACCCGCTCATTTTCTGGATGCCCGCTGTGCCCCTTGACCCAGGCCCATTCGATGCGGTGGCTGCCCACCAACTCATCGAGCTGTTGCCACAAGTCCATATTCTTGACCGGTTTTTTGTTGGCCGTCCGCCAACCATTGGCACGCCACTTGGGCAGCCACTGAGTGATGCCATCTCGAACATACTTTGAGTCGGTCACGAGCTTCACTTGGCATGGTTTTTTTAACAAGCGAAGGGCTTCAATCGCAGCGCTCAGCTCCATCCGATTGTTGGTGGTATCCAAGACACCACCCGATGCTTCTTTGCTGTGGCCATTCCAACGCATCAACACGCCCCAGCCTCCCGGGCCAGGATTTCCCAAGCAGGCACCATCGGTCCAAATCTCGACCACTCGATCACTCATGCGGCACGACACTGAGCAAGGACCGCTGGCGCGTGCTTGAGCGCCAGTCGGCCAGATCGCCTTGAATGGATGGGCGCGATTTCACAACGTTTTTGGCCGACGAGCACCAACACAGGACTCAGCTTGGGCAAGCCACCGCGCCATCGCGTCAATGGGTGCATCTCCAGTTGAATGTCGGGATGGGCATGAATGGATAAGAAATGTGGCCAACTCGGCAGACGCCAACTGCGTTTTCCCATGATCTTCCAAACCGATGGATGCCAGGGGTTGGCAGATACCGAGACTAACAATCCGCCTGGCTTAATGACTCGAGCCCATTGGCCCATGGGGAACTGTGTTTGCTCAGGCGTCCAAGCGTGGCGAAGCAACACCGCAGGCACGCTGTTGGTATCGAATGGCAAAGCATCTGGGACGGCCTGACATGGCCACACGAGGCCGGTGTGATCAAACAACATGCGATGGCGCTTGGCGGTCACATCGAGCTTAGGGGATGCGCCCATCACAGGCGCCACCTCGACGAACCAATCCACTCGATTGAGCGCCTGTGTGAGGAGAGCCAGATCGGATAAGAGACGGCTCTCAATCGCCTGAAGACTGGAGAAATCAGCCGGCATGACAGACACGTTAGAATGTGACAGAGCAAGATATTGACATGCCCATGAGGATACCAGAAGGAGTGCTTGTGAGACTACGTGTGAAGGCAATTCCAGCCCTTGAGTCCAATTACATCTGGATGGTTCACGATGATACAAACGCCCTGTTGGTCGACCCAGGCTGTGCCAAAGCCGCCTTGGCCGCATTGGCTGAGCATGGCTTGAAATTGGTGGGGATTTTGATCACCCATCACCACCACGACCACATCGGCGGCTTGGATGAGATCTTGAACAAACACAAGGTCCCTGTTTGGGGACCTGATGATGACCGCATCCCTCAGGTCACGCAAACGGTCCATGAGGGGGATCAAATATCCATCGACGCATTAGAGACTCACTTTCATGTCATTGAGACCCCAGGGCATACCCGCTCGCACGTGGTCTTTTATAACGACGCCTTCATTTTTTCCGGAGATACCCTATTTTCACTGGGCTGTGGGCGACTGTTCGAGGGCACGGCCGCCCAGATGCTCAGCTCGCTAGACAAGGTGGCCAAACTCCATCCAGATGCCCAAGTGTGCTGTGGCCATGAGTACACTCAGGCCAATGGCCACTTTGCTCAGCTGGTAGATACGCACAACCCAGCACTCGCCCAGCGCATGGAGTCAGTGAGCCAGCTCAGAGCCCATGGAGAACCCACGCTGCCGGTGACTCTGGCCACGGAACTTCAGACCAATCCATTCTTACGAACGCGCGATCCCAGCATCATCGCGGCTGTGAGAATGCACGATCCCGACGCGAGCACGACCGCCACTGACGTGTTTGC
The DNA here is from genome assembly GCA_913057255.1 of uncultured Wenzhouxiangella sp. GTDB lineage: Bacteria > Pseudomonadota > Gammaproteobacteria > Xanthomonadales > Wenzhouxiangellaceae > Wenzhouxiangella. Next base: position 36,085 of record CAJXNU010000004.1, on the reverse strand, counting down.
GATCCTGCGAGGCTGGAAAGACCAACAGTCCTAGCGATTGCGGCTCGGTCCTCGAGACATAGCGATCTCACACGTTCGCGATTGACTGCCGTATAATATATCGCTCAATCGCGATAGAAGGATATTGTCATCGACCTCGAGCTCATCAATCGCTACTGTAGCCTGTTGGGCGATGCCACGCGCGTGCGCCTCCTCGCTTTATTGGAGCGGGAAGAGCTGACCGTGGCCGAGCTGGCCAGCATCACGCATCTGGCCCAGCCCAGAGTCTCGACGCATTTGGCCAAGCTTCGTGAGGCGGGCATGGTCATGGATCGACGATCTGGGGTCTCGGTCTATTACCGCTTGGCCGAAGAAGATCAAGACCCGGATATGTCTCGACTCTGGCAAACCTTCCAAGCTGGACTTGATGATGCCTTGATCGATGCCGACGCTGAACGCTTGGTTGGGGTGTTGGCCGAGCGCGCCACCGGACGGAGTTGGGTCGATTCGGTCGCAGGCGATATGGAGCGCCACTACTCCCCGGGCCGAACTTGGGAGGCCACCGCGCATGCCCTAAAGCAACTGCTGTCTCTCGGGAGAGTCTTGGACATCGCCTCCGGAGACGGCGCCATGGCAGATTTGCTGGCACAGCAAGCCAAGTCAATTGATTGTCTCGATGTCTCAGAAAAGGTGGTCGCTGCCGGAACTGAGCGGAGTGCGCATTTGCCCAACGTGAACTTTCATTTGGGCGACATGCACGCGCTGCCCTTTGCCGATGGCACCTTCGATACCGTCTTGCTGTTGCATGCCTTGACCTACAGCGCTGAGCCAAAGAAAGTCATAGAAGAAGCCGCTCGCGTGCTGGCTCCGGGCGGACGGCTGGTGTGCGCCACCCTCCATCAGCACGACCATGCCGACCATGTTCGCGCCTATGGACATTCTCAACCTGGGTTCTTGCCAGAGAGCTTGCGGACATGGTTTGAACGAATCGGCCTGGACGTTTCATTTTGTGATGTCACCTCAATCGAGCGAAGAGCCCCTCACTTTAAAGTCATCACGGTACTTGCGCATGTGCCCCATCCATCCAAACACCCGACCACTGGAGATAAATGATGTTGAAATGGCATGATCCGATACGCGTCGAGCAGCTCTTCAAAGCACTGGGTGAGCGCATCCTAGTTCTCGATGGCGCGATGGGCACCATGATTCAATCACATCGCTTAAGTGAGGCCGATTATCGAGGGGAGCGTTTTCAAGACCATGCCAGCGACTTGAAAGGCAACAATGACTTGTTGAGCATCACCCAGCCCAAATTAATTGCAGACATTCATCGAGATTTCTTGGCCGTAGGGTGTGATTTTGTCGAGACCAACACCTTTAATGCCAACCGCATCAGTCAAGCAGACTATGCGCTTGAAGATTTATCGAAAGAGTTGAACTTGGCCTCCGCCAAACTGGCCAAAGCGGTCTGTGAGGAGTTCAGTGCCCAAACCCCTGACCAGCCAAGGTTTGTGATCGGCGTGTTGGGCCCGACCAATCGAACCGCCTCCATTTCACCAAATGTCTCCTCACCTGGCTATCGCAACATCACCTTTGCCGATCTGGCCACCGCCTACCAAGAAGCCGTTGCCGGTCTCTTGGATGGCGGCGCCGATGTCATCATGATCGAGACCGTCTTTGACACCCTCAATGCCAAAGCCGCGATTTATGCTGTGGAAGAAGAGTTCAAAGCACGGGGTGAGCGATGGCCGCTAATGGTCTCAGGCACCATCACCGATGCCAGTGGCCGCACCCTATCCGGACAAACTGCCGAGGCGTTTTATTTCTCTGTCGAACACGCCCAGCCCGTTGCGATTGGTTTCAATTGCGCACTGGGCGCGGATCAACTCAAACCGCACATCAAAGCGCTCAGCGGTGTCGCCAAGTCACTGGTGAGCGCTCACCCAAACGCGGGACTGCCCAATGAGCTGGGCGAATACGATGAATCGCCAGAGGATATGGCCAGCACCATTGCCACTTTCGCATCCGATGGTTTGATCAATATCATTGGTGGCTGTTGCGGGACCACCCCAGCCCACCTAAAAGCCATCATTGAAGCCGTCAAACCATTCGAGCCCAGACCACTGCCAGCCGATTTTACGTTGGATGTTGCCGCATGAGTGAGCCCCGCTACACCCACCTCAGCGGACTTGAACCGTTGGTCATTACACCGGATCTGGGATTCGTCAACATTGGCGAGCGCACCAATGTCACTGGCTCAGCCAAATTTAAGCGCCTGATCGTTGAAGAGCGTTTCGATGAAGCACTCGAGATCGCTCTCGATCAAGTCCAAAATGGCGCTCAAATCATCGATGTCAATATGGACGATGGCCTGATTGATGCTGAAGCGGTCATGGTTGAGTTTCTCAATTTGATTGCTGCAGAACCCGACATTGCTCGCGTGCCCATCATGATTGACTCGAGCAAATTCAGCGTGATCGAGGCCGGCCTTCGCTGCTTGCAAGGCAAAGGCATTGTCAACTCAATCAGCCTCAAAGAAGGCGAAGAAGCATTTTTAGAACAGGCCAGAACCATTCGCCGCTACGGGGCCGCTGTGGTGGTCATGGCATTCGATGAAACCGGCCAAGCCGATACCACGGAACGGATGATTGAATGCCTCAGTCGGGCCTATCAGCTGCTCACCGAACAAGCCGATTTCCCACCTGAGGACATTATTTTTGATCCAAATATTTTCCCTGTCGCAACTGGGATGGCTGAGCATGACAACTACTCAATCGCGTTCATCGAAGCGGCTCGCATCCTCAAAGAAAAATTCCCTTGGAGCCACGTCTCTGGCGGCGTATCTAACATGTCGTTCTCATTTAGAGGCAACGAGGTTGTCCGCGAGGCCATGCACTCGGTATTTTTGTTTCATGCCACTAAGGCGGGAATGGACATGGGCATTGTCAACGCTGGCCAGCTGGCTGTGTATGACGACATCGACCCTGAACTTCGCGAGTTGGTTGAAGACGTTGTCTTAAACCGACGGGAAGATGGGACTGAGAGACTGTTGGAGGCGGCAGAACGCTTCAAAGGGGAAGGCAAACAACAGGTCAAAGACGAGGCTTGGCGAGAGAAATCGGTGGCTGAGCGACTCAAATATGCCTTGGTCAAGGGCATCGATAAGTATATTGTCGAGGATACTGAAGAAGCTCGCCAAGCACACCCCAGCGCACTCGAGGTCATCGAGGGTCCATTGATGGATGGGATGAACTATGTGGGTGACTTGTTCGGCGATGGTCGGATGTTCTTGCCACAAGTGGTCAAATCTGCGCGGGTCATGAAAAAAGCCGTGGCTTATCTCGTGCCTTACTTAGAAAAAGAGAAAAAGGAAGGCGAGAAAAAAGGCAAGATTTTGTTGGCCACTGTCAAAGGCGATGTGCATGACATTGGCAAGAACATCGTGGGTGTGGTGTTGGCTTGCAACGGCTTTGATATTCATGACTTAGGCGTCATGGTCCCTGCAGAGAAAATTCTCGAAGAGGCCAAAAAAGCCAATGTGGATGCCATTGGCCTGTCTGGATTGATCACGCCATCACTCGATGAGATGGTCACGGTGGCTGAAGCGATGCACAAAGAGCAATTCGATTTGCCTTTGATGATCGGTGGCGCCACGACCTCCCGTGCGCACACGGCCCTAAAAATTGATCCCTGCTACCCATCCGGTGTGACTTGGGTCAAAGATGCCTCAAGAGCAGTCGATGTGGCCAGAAAGCTCACCAGCCGCACCCATCGAGCTGAATTTATCAAGGCCAGCCAAGCCGATTATGCAGAGATTCGTGAACGCGCACTCCAGAAGAAATCCAAAAAACAGTTGATTGGTTTGGACAAAGCCCGCGCAAATGCCAAAGACATCGACTGGGCCAGCTACACGCCACCGCTTCCAAAAACACCGGGTCATCACGTGATTGACTGGCCCTTGGCTGATCTGGTCTCCTACATTGACTGGACACCATTTTTTAGAACCTGGGAGTTGGCCGGACGCTATCCAGACATTCTTGAAGATGCCGTGGTTGGCGAAGCCGCCCGATCCCTGTGGGCCGATGCCCAAGCGATGCTCAAACAAATTGTTGATGAGGACTGGTTAGAGGCCAAAGCGGTGTGCGCCTTGATGCCTGCCAATGCCCAAGGCGATGACATCATCATCTACACCGATGAGACTCGAAGCACAGAGCGTGAGCGTTTCATTGGCCTGCGACAGCAAGCCGACAAACCCTCAGCGAACTTGTGTTTGTCAGACTTCGTCGCCCCCGTTGGATCAGGGAAAGAAGACTACGTGGGCTGCTTTGCCGTCACCACCGGTCTCGGCATTGAGACCGCGCAGGCCAAGCTTCCAAAAGACGATGATTATGCCGACATCATGCTCAAAGCCCTAGCCGATCGCTTGGCAGAGGCTTTGGCAGAGGCGCTGCATGAGAAGGTCCGACGAGAGATTTGGGGCTATGCACCCGATGAGGACTTCTCACCCGAGCAATTGATCGCCGAGGACTATCAAGGCATCCGACCCGCGCCTGGCTATCCTGCCTGCCCGGATCACAGCGAAAAAACCAAGATTTTTGATCTTTTGGATGCACCCAACACGGTCGGTCTCACGCTGACTGAGAACTTCGCCATGTGGCCAACGGCCGCGGTGAGTGGTTACTACTTCTCACACCCCGAGTCTCAGTATTTTGTGGTGGGCAAAGTGGGCGAAGATCAATTAGAAGACTACGCAGAAAGGAAAGGCGTGGACTTAGAGCAGGCCAGCACTTATCTCCGACCCAACTTAACTGACTAAAACGAATGATTAAAATCCTATACCCGATCACCACATCAGATCATCGGGGATGGGCGGGTAGTCATCTTGGCTCGATTCATCGGTTTGGCTGAGCTCAGCACTCAAATCTGGGACCAAATCTGGTGCCAGCTCGGTCACTTGCTTAGCCGTTTCTAATGAGACGAGCTTCGGCCCACCTTTAAATACCACCACCGCCAACGCACCCTCATTGACCGCCTGTCTCTGCTCTGGCGTGCACATCACCCGTCTGATGCGGTTGCGGTATTGGAAATATCTCGGACAATCGGCCTCAGGATCATTAAGGATCTGATCTTTCAGAATATTCTCAAGCGCTCTATTGCGTTGCCGACGAGCCTCTTGCTCAGCCAACTTGGCTTGCTTTTTTTGCTCGGCTTCCCGAATCTCTGCTTGTTGACGTGCGCGATAAGCCTGAGCGAGATCGACCTCTTCCGAGGCCAGATCACGCTTCGGCTTGTGTCTTACTTGCGACTTCGATTTGGCGTGCGGGGCCTTGGTGGCTGGCCGACGGCGCTCTTTTTTCGGAGAAGACAGCCCTGCTTCGAGCAGGGCATCTTTCAAAGAGCCCATATCCGCCTCTGTGTTTCGCTCAAAACCCCGAAGATGTCTTAGTTAAGAATCGGTCGATTCCACTTCGAGCAATTCGACATCAAAGATCAAGGTGGCATTCGGGCCAATGGGGCCCGGGCGGCCTTCGGCGCCATAGGCCAAATCGGCTGGGATGAAAAACTGATAGGTTGCGCCTTCACGCATCAACTGCACGCCCTCAGTCCAACCGGGGATGACTTGATTGAGCGCAAAGGTAGCCGGCTGATTGCGGGCATACGAGCTATCAAACTCTGTGCCGTTGATCAAAGTGCCACGATAATGCACTGTCACGCGGTCAGTTTCGCTGGGTTGCGCGCCCTCACCTGGCTCAATCACACGGTATTGAAGGCCCGATTCGGTCACTTGGACACCCTCATTTTGAGCGTTCTGTGCCAAAAACGCTTCACCCTCGGCCAAATTCGCTTCTGCCTCGCGGTTCATGGCTTGTGCCATCTCGGCCTGGCGACGCTCCATGAACGCCTCGCGCTCAGCCAATGCCTCTTCTTGAGTGAGTAAAGTCTCCTCACCGGCATAAGCAGCACGAAGGCCGGCCACTAAGAGATCCACATTGAGTGTCATGTCCTGCTCACCGAGTGATTGACCGATGTCCATGCCAATGGTGTAGCTCAAACGATCCTCTGGTGTCTCAAGCTCATTCGCCGAGACCAAGGTAGAGGCACTGCCAAGCACCAAAGCGGTTGCGAGGGCCAGCTGCGTCTTTTTAAACATTACTTTCTCCTAACAGTTGTATGTATTGAATACGGGCAACACCGCGCAGTGTATCAGATCAATAAATGGCGCTTGCGTTCCATCGATTTTGCTGTTGATTTTTCTGAGCCCCGGTGTTATAGTTCACTACAACACCAGTACAGGAGTCAACCATGTTGCCTGCCACCACTCGAAAAAAGCTGAGAATTCCGCATCATCTAGCGATCTTGGCAGCCGGCGTCTCGATGGCGCTTGCTTTCTATGTTGATCTGCATCAGGGCAGCGATGAGGCCCCAGTGTTGCTTGGCAATGTTCAAACTGAGCAGTCACAGACAGCGGATGCACTCACCCACACTGAGCAGCAAAGCGCCAAAGCAGTCAGTCCATCTCGGATCCGCTTTGACTTGCCCCGCCTGTTGCCCTGGGCCAAGCCAGAGCCGCGCAGCGAATAAGCGTTGAAATGGATCATTGCTAGAGTGAAGCGCACGTGAGCCTGCCCTGGGATCAAAGCACCCCGATTTACCAGCAACTCCGTGATCGGACGGTGGCCAATATATTAGACGGTGAACTCAATGAGGGCGACCTGTTGCCCTCCGTTCGCCAGGTGGCCATTGATCTGCAAGTCAACCCAATCACTGTCTCTAAGGCTTACCAAATCCTTGTGGATGAAGGCCTGGTCGCGGCCGAGCGTGGCATCGGCATGCGGATCAAAATCGGTGCGAAGGATCAATTGCTACACGATGAGCGCACGCGCTTTTTAACCACTGTTTGGCCACAAATCGTCGATCAAATCCAACAATTGAATTTGTCATGGGATGAGCTCCCCCTCCCCCCATCCACGAAAAAGGCACAAAACGGATGAACTCAGCCACTCAAGCGATCATTAAGGCCAATGACTTAAGTCGCCACTATCAGCGTGGACGAATCAAAGCACTCGACGGCATCCAACTCGATATCGCACCGGGTCGAATCGTGGGCCTCATTGGCCCCAATGGATCGGGCAAAACCACCGCCCTAAAATCAATTCTTGGACTAACACCCTACAAAGGCGAACTCCAAGTTCTCGGTCTAGACCCCAGTACTCAGCGTGATCAGCTGATGGAGCGGGTATGCTTTATTGCCGATGTCGCCGTATTGCCTCGCTGGGCCAAGGTTTCTCAGATGATCGACATCACCCAGGGCCTGCATCCCCGATTCAGCCGAGAAAAATGCATGGCTTATCTGGCTCAATCCAATGTCCGGCTGGATGCAAAAATTGGGAACTTGTCTCGTGGCATGGTGGTGCAACTGCATTTGGCCTTGGTCATGGCCATCGATGCCGACCTCTTGGTCTTAGATGAGCCTACATTGGGCCTTGATTTGTTGTTTAGGAAGAAGTTTTACGAGAATTTACTCAACGACTATTTCAACGAACATCGCACCATCTTAATCACCACACACCAGGCCGAGGAGATCGAGCACATCCTGACCGATTTGATCTTTATTAAGAATGGCCAATTGGTTTTGGATGCGTCGATGGAAGACATCGCCGCGCGCTATGTTGAGTTAGAAGTCAAATCAGATCAGCTAGCGGCAGCCAAAGAGCATCACCCTATTGCCGAGCGAGTCGTCATGGGCCGACACATTTTATTGTTTCAGGACAAGAATCCTAGTCTCCTGCACTCGCTCGGTGATGTGCGCCAACCCAGCATTGCGGATTTATTTGTCGCCTTGATGGGCCAGCCCAATCAGGAGAGCCTCACATGAGCGCACTAATCACATTACTTAGGAAAGAGATCCTAGAAAACAAAGGCACCTGCCTTTGGCTGCCGGTTATTGTCGGCACCGTCTTAATTGCCCTGGTACTGGGTACCCTGCTGTTCTCCAACGACATCGCATTTCGTCTCAACAGCGATGGCATGACGGGCTTGGCTGCCCTTCCTGGGGACATGAGCATTGAGGATCGATATCAGGTCACGCGCGCCGTGCTCTCCGCCCTGACCATACCTTTTTTTATTCCTTTGAGCTTGGTGATTATTTTTTATGTGGGCCACGCCCTTTTTGATGAAAGAAAAGATCGCTCCATCTTGTTTTGGAAAAGCCTCCCGGTGTCTGATCGACTCACCGTGATTTCCAAGATCGTGATGGCGGTTGTGATCTTCCCATTGAGCTATTGGTTCTTCCTATCCATCACTCAGCTCCTATTCCTATCCATCATCTCGGTTTATGGACTGATGGCCGATCTGCCCATTTGGCCATTTTTATTTCGGGCTGATTTGGTCCTGGGTCATGCTTTCACCTTTCTTCTTGCATTGATGGCTCAGGGCTTTTGGTTACTCCCTGTGTATGCCTATTTGCTATTTTGCTCTTCATGGGCCCCGCGCTCGCCACTGTTTGTCGCCATCGCTATACTGGCCATCATCAGCATGACCATCAGCGGATGGCGGTTTCTTAACTTTGGGCAGCTCAATGGGTTTGAACCTTTAGGCTGGGCAGCGCGTCGTTTTGGCGAGAGCCCATTGCCATTGAGTCTTAAACTGGGCATTGAAGATTCGAATGAGGTCATGGGTCATGGCACCGGCATCCTACAAATCCTTGAGACCTTTGTATCCCCAATGATGTGGCTGGGGTGGTTGATTGCCCTACCCCTCCTGTGGGGTGCAGTGATGATGCGCCGACGCGCAACCGCTTAAGCGCCAAACTTAAAGCAAAGCCGGCCTCCCGTAGCAATTCTTTCACTGGGTGTTGTATAGTCAGTCGACACCCGAACGACTGATACTTCAGGAGATTGTCTTGCAGACCATCCACCGCAATAGAAGCCAACAGCCACCTCGCCATCGATGGTGGTTAGTGGCCGTCTTATCGCTCGCCGTCAGCTCCATTGCATTGGCTGACCTTCGCCAACCGTCCCCAAATGTACATGCCATCATTGATGTCAGGATTGTCACTGAGCCGGGAGAAATCATTGAATCTGGCACGGTCGTGATTCGAGATGGAATTATTGAGGCCGTTGGTGCTAATGTCGAAGTTCCCGCCGATGCGCGCATTCACCGATTTGAACGGGACGACGATCAGCCGCCCATCACCATTTACGCTGGACTGATCGAGCCGCATTTTCAGATCGACACGTCACCTCAAGAGGACTCAAGCGATTCGCCCACGCCGGCTGGGCGGCATGCACTCATCAAACCCGATGCCAAAATCAGTGCCACACACTGGCCTCAAGACCAGGTCGAGCAACTGCGTCGGGCGGGCTTTACCACCGCTGTATTTGCGCCCAGCCATGGTCTGCTGCGTGGCAGTGGCGTGGTGGCCAACCTAGGTGAAGGAGGCATGTCGCACAACGTCATTGACCCTGAATTTGGCCAGTTTGCCAGTTTTGAAGGTCGTGCTGGTCGCCGGCAATTTCCCAGCTCGCTGATGGGCGCTGTGGCCTTGGTTCGACAAACGTTTTCGGATGCCGCTTGGCAAACCGAGGCGCGTAACGCTTGGGCACTCAACCCCGCCCAACCCCGCCCTCAATGGTTTGAAGGATTGGATGAGCTGGGCCGGTCGCTCAATGGTGGAACGCCTTTGGTGTTCTCGTCACAAGATCTACTCGATACCCTGCGCATTCTTTCCTTTGTCCAATTCGATGAAACGCAGCTGGCCATCGTCGGCCATGGTGCCGAGTATCAACGACTCGATGACATCACAGGGACTGACGTCTTGCACATCATTCCAATCAACTTCCCCGATGCCCCCGATGTCAAAGATGAAAACGACCGGAACGTATCTTTGGAGGCGCTAAGGCATTGGCATCGAGCGCCAGACAATCCCAAGACCTTGCATGAGGCGGGAGTGGATATGATTTTTACCAGTCATGGATCGAGCCAACCCGGAGACTTCCTAAAAAACTTGGCCAAAGCGGTCGACAGAGGGCTCGATCCCGATGTTGCTTTGGCCGCGGTGACCACTGCACCGGCCCAATGGCTGTTGCTGAGCGACCGGGCAGGCAAAGTCGCACCTGGGATGATGGCCAATCTGATTGTCGCCGAAGGCGAGTTAATTTCCGAAAGCCCGAAGATATCCGATGTATGGGTGGATGGGATGAGGTATGAATTGGCCGCCATCAAACCCCCATCGGTGGATCCTGTCGGCACTTGGGCGCTCACGCTCGGGCTGGGTGGCATGGGCGATGTGGATGGACAGCTCATTCTCACCGGCACACCCTCAAACATCCAAGGCACTTTATCGGTGATGGGCAATGATTCACCATTAACCAGCGCCGAAGTCAGCGATGATCAACTGATCGCCACCATTGACTCCTCCCGATTCGGTGGCACCGGCACCATCACCTTGAAGCTCACCATCAATGGTGACTCGGCCCGAGGCAATGGGTCGGGGCCTTTCGGTGAGTTCACGTTGCGCGGACAAAGACAAGTGGCGGCCGCGAGCCCAGAGCAAGCCACCGCATCCAATCTAGTCGGGGAGGCACAATAATGCGACACCTACTTACACTGATTCTTTCGTGTGGTCTCATCGTCACGGCTCATGCTGCCGAATGGACACCGGACATTGAAGCTTGGAACAGCCCTGAACCACCTCAGCCTGAGGCTGTGGTCATTCGCAATGTCACGGTCTGGCCAGCCACCGAGGGCGATATCATTGAAAATGCCGATGTGCTCTTTAGGCGCGGAAAGATTGTCGCTATTGGTGTCGATCTCGACGCCCCCCGTGGCGCCATTGAAATTGATGGCACGGACCATCACATCACACCCGGCATCGTGGATAACCACTCACATGCAGCGATTATTGGTGGCGTCAATGAGGCCTCCCGCATCAGCACCGCCGATGTCAGAATTCGTGATGTGGTGGATTCTGAGTCGATCAATATCTATCGGCAACTGGCCGGTGGCGTAACCACCATCAATCTCTTGCATGGCTCGGCCAATGCCATTGGTGGTCAAATGGCCACCATCAAAATGCGTTGGGGGGCCTCACCCGAGGAGCTCATTTTTGAAGGCGCTCGGCCAGGCATTAAGTTTGCTTTGGGCGAGAACCCTAAGCAAAGCAACTGGCGACCTGCAGAACCGCGCTATCCTCAAACACGTCCCGGTGTGGAGCAAGTCATTCGCGAGAAGTTTCAAACCGCCGCGGACTACCAAAAAGCAAAAGAGTCCATGCCAACCGGGCGGGCAGCAAGAAATCGCATTCCACCCCGACCCGATCACGAAATGGAGGCGATCGTTGAGATCATCAATGGACAACTTGACGTCCATTCGCATGGCTACCGCGCCGATGAGGCCTTGGCCCTCATGCGAGCCGCCGAATCCTTTGGATTCCGGATTAAGACCTTGCAGCACATCTTAGAAGGCTACAAGATCGCCCCACAAATGGCCGAGCATGGCGCCGGTGGCTCCACCTTCATCGACTGGTGGAATTTTAAAGCCGAAGCCACTGATGCGATTGGCTATAACCCGGCGCTCATGCACGAGGCTGGCGTGTTGACCGCCCTGCACTCTGACAACCCAGAGCTGGCTCGACGCATGAATCTCGATGCTGCCAAAGCCGTCCGCTACGGTGGTGTCGATCCGCATGAAGCGCTCAAAATGATCACCGCTTATTCAGCAGATCAGATTGGCGCCGGTGACCAAATTGGTCGAATCGCTGAAGGATATGATGCCGATTTGGTTTTATGGGATGGGCACCCACTGAGCGCCTTTAGCAAAGTCACCCAAACTTGGGTGGATGGTCGGTTGTACTTTGATCGGGAAGCGGATCAGCGCATGCAGGAGGCACTTGAAGCAGAACGCGCCGAGCTCATGGCCATGGTGCTAAACCAAGGTGAGGATGACGCTGGTGCTACCGAAACGGATACTGACCCAGCCGACTCACCGGCTACCGCAAAACGCCAAACTTTCAACTTTGCCCGTCACTTGACAGGCTACCGACCATCGGAATTGGACCATGATGAATACTGTGTTTTCCATGCAAACTAAAATCGCATCTCTGCTCTTGGCCACTGGGCTGGCCTTGTCGTGGTCGGCCAGTGCCCAGATCACTGTTCTACAGGGTGCGACCGTCCATCCAATCGCTGCCCCTTCGATCGACAATGCCACCGTTGTGATTCGAGATGGCTTCATTGAGGCGGTGGGTACAGATGTTGAGATCCCAGCCGATGCCATGGTGGTGGATATGACAGGCCATCAGCTCTACCCCGGCTTCGTCCACCCAGCCACTCAGCTTGGGCTGACTGAAATCAGCTCGGTCTCAGGGACGGTGGATACCTCAGAGATGGGCAATATCAACGCCGCCTTGAATGTTGAAGTGGCGGTGAACCATGATTCTCAACTCTTACCAGCGAGCATCGCCGGCGGCGTGTTGAGCGCCCATATCATCCCGGGTGGTGGCCTCATCCGCGGCCACTCTGCCGTGATGAACCTCGATGGCTGGATCTGGGAGGACATGGTGATTCGCCCACAGGCTGGCATGCACATCGCATTTCCGCCAGGTGCGGTCGATGACGCTGACAATGAAGATCTAAAAATCATCAACCGGACGCTCGACCAAGCCCGGCATTGGCATCAAGCCATGGAAGCCTCCCTGAGCAATGGCTTACCGGCCCCCAAAAGAAATGATCAGCTCGAAGCACTCGGCCCAATGCTCGCTGGCGAAGTCCCATTGATGTTGCATGCCAATCGCTATGATGCGATGGAAGCAGCGCTTGATTGGGCCCAGGACCAAGGTTTTGAGAACATCATCTTGGTGGCCACGCCGGATGTGCAACACATTGCACCTCGATTGGCCGAAGACAATATCCCAGTGATTTTGAAAAACGTCTATGCCCTTCCCATGCGCCGGCACGAGGCCTATGATTCAAGCTTTGTGGCGCCTGCTCGTTTGGCCGAGGCGGGTGTGAAGTTTGCCATCGCTGATGCCACCAGAGGCATGGATGTGGCCAACGCGAGAAACCTCCCCTTTCAGGCAGGTACTGCAGTGGCCCATGGCTTAGATGTAGACACAGCCATTAAGTCAGTGACCCTGTGGCCTGCCGAGATTCTTGGCGTCGATGAGGAGCTGGGCTCCATTGAAGTCGGAAAACGTGCCAGTTTATTTGCTGCCAATGGCCACCCACTCGAACCCATGACACAGATCACGCATGTCTGGATCGATGGCCAAGCCTACGATCTCAGTGCGGTCAAGGGCCGAGCACTCTACGAGCGGTATCGCCAAAGACAGCAATCACGCTAAGTCTTCGATCGGGCCTGATGGAGTCGGTGTCATGGCTTTGCTAATTTGTGCGCCCGACCGCTCCAACGAGCGGTTGGCCGCTGATCTCAAAAAACGTCTGCCCGATGTCGATGTCCGCATTTGGCCCGCGGTGGGCGAGCCAACCGACATCGAATTTGCCCTGTTGTGGAAACACCCCGAGGGATTGGTTAAAACCCTACCCAATCTCAAAGCGATCAGCTCCTTGGGCGCTGGCATTGAACATCTGGTCAATGACCCAGACATACCCAAGACCCTCCCCATCGGACGACTGGCTGGCCCGAAATTGGCCAGGGACATGGCCACTTGGTTGGTGGGTCAGGTCATTGCCCATTGGCGAGACTTTAATCGATTCGACAATCAGCAGCGAGCCAAACAGTGGCAAGCATGGGCACCGACCCATCAGCCTCGCGTGGGTATTCTTGGCATGGGTGCCATGGGCCGAGAAGCGGCTCATGCATTCCAAGCGCTTGGCTTTGAAGTCGGCGGCTACAGCATCAGCGGGGATGGCCCTGAGTCGATCCAGATGCACACCGGCCAGACGGGGCTAATGACGCTGGCCTCTCAGTCGGATTATTTGATTTGTTTGTTACCGCTAACTGATGAAACCCGCGGAATTCTAGATAAAAACTTGATGGCGAACATGCCCCGAGACAGCGTGTTGATCAATGTCGGCCGAGGCGCGCACTTGGTCGAGGCCGATCTTCTCAAAGCACTGGACCTTGGGCACCCCAAACACGCCATCTTAGATGTCTTTTCTACAGAGCCCCTGCCCCAAGACCATCCCTTTTGGACACATCCTCAGATTAGGGTCTCACCGCACTCAGCGGCGCTGACCGACCCTTCAGAGGCCGCTGATTTGGTGGCCCAGAGCTATCGAGATGTAATGGCCGGAAAGCCCCCATTGGGTCGGGTAGATCTCAGCAAAGGTTACTGAGGAATCTCACAAAATCCATGCGGCTCCGCACCCAAGGCGGTGTTGAATTTCGCACTCATGTTTTGAAAGGCGACCCAAGCCGTCAGTGCAGTGATTTCATCGTCGGAAAAATGAGTGCGCAGCGCCTCAATCGATGAGGCATCGATGCTCGCGCAATTCTCGGTCATGGCCTCGGCGTACCTCAAAACGGCTTTTTCTTTTTCATTGAACACGTCTTGAGTTGATGCCCACTCGGCGACTTGCTTGGCTTTATCTGCCTGCCCTTTCGCTTCCAGATACAAGTGGGCATTGAGATCCACACAAAAATGACAGCCATTGAGCTGGGCAATGCGAATCGATGCCAATGCCCTCATCTCGGCTGGGATCGGAAAGCGAGGCCTGGAAAACACGCCCAGCATCGCCAACAGGCCAAAGAACAACCCCGGTCGCCGACCCCACAGAAAAGCCGGTGGCAAGACTTCTCCATAGACTCTGATCTGGCGTTTGAGCACCCAGCGCACCGGCCATGGATACTCACTGAGTGGTTTGGGTTGAATGTAAGCCACTGTGCATTTCCTCATAGATTAGGCAGGGACTAGGCCAAGACTCTCCCGTCGGAGCTGAGCGATCTGGTCACGCAACTGAGCCGCCGTCTCAAACTCTAAAGCCTCAGCCGCTTTGAGCATGTCTTTTTCCAATCGTGCAATTTCTTTCTCGGCTTGCTCAGGACTCATCGACTCCAACACCACCGAACGGGCGCTCGAGGTTTGGCCTGGACGTTGGCCTGGCTTTTTGCCTGGCGTGTTGTGCGCATCGGCCATGATGTCAGCCACACTTTTTAAAATGGTCTGTGGCGTGATGCCATGCTCTTCATTAAAGGTGATTTGTTTTGTACGACGTCGCTCCGTCTCTTCGATTGCCCGGGCCATCGAATCGGTGATCTGGTCTGCATACAAAATGGCCTTCCCCCGAACATTCCTCGCAGCCCGGCCAATGGTCTGAATCAGCGACCCGGTTGAGCGCAAAAAGCCCTCTTTGTCAGCATCCAATATCGCGACCAAGGACACCTCAGGCAAATCCAGCCCCTCTCTGAGCAAATTGATCCCCACCAACACATCAAATGCACCCAAACGGAGATCACGCAAAATCTCGACCCGCTCAACGGTGTCGACATCGGAATGCAGATAGCGAACCCTGACATCATGCTCCGACAAATACTCGGTCAGATTTTCTGCCATGCGCTTGGTTAGAGTCGTCACCAAGACGCGCTCTTGGCGGGCCACACGCTTGTGAATCTCAGATAAGAGATTGTCCACCTGGCTGGCCACAGGCCGCACTTCCACCTCAGGGTCGACCAAGCCCGTGGGCCGGACCACCTGCTCGACAGTTTGTTGGGAGTGATCAGCCTCCCACTGTCTTGGCGTGGCCGAGACCAAGATCATCTGTGGGGCGCGCTCGGCAAACTCTTCAAACATCAATGGCCGATTATCCAGCGCCGATGGCAAGCGAAAGCCGAACTCGACTAGGGTTTCTTTGCGCGATCGATCGCCCCGATACATGCCGCCAATTTGGGGGATGGTCACATGGGACTCATCGGCGATCAAAATCGCATCTTTTGGCAAGTAATCAAATAAAGTGGGCGGCGCCTCACCAGGCTGTCTGCCTGTGAGGTGTCTGGAATAGTTCTCGATGCCTTGGCAATAACCAAGCTCCAACATCATCTCGATGTCATATTCCGTTCGCTGTCTAAGACGCTGCGCCTCGACCAATTTGTTGGCCTGCTCCAACACCACCAAACGCTCCTTCAACTCCGCTTTGATGGCATCGACGGCATCGAGGACCACTTGGCGAGGGGTGACATAGTGCGTTTTTGGAAAGATGGTCAATGTCTCAAGCGTTTGTTGCACCTCTCCTGTGAGCGGATCGAAGTAGGCAATCTTTTCAATCTCGTCGTCAAACAACTCAACGCGGACGGCTTGAATCTCCGAGTCGCCTGGAAAAATATCAATGACCTCACCACGCACTCGATACGTCCCGCGACGCAGCTCAAAGTCATTCCTGGCATATTGCATTTCAGCAAGCCGGCGAAGGATGGCTCTTTGCGGCAAGTGGTCTCCAACATTGAGAGCCAGCGTCATTTGCAAAAAAGAACTGGGGTCGCCCAAACCATAAATGGCAGAGACCGTGGCGACAATCAAACTGTCGGGACGCTCGAGCAATGATTTGGTGGCTGACAATCGCATCTGCTCGATGTGCTCATTGATGGCCGCATCTTTTTCAATGAACGTGTCAGTGGATGGCACGTAGGCCTCGGGCTGATAATAGTCATAGTAAGAGACAAAATACTCCACCGCATTGTTGGGGAAGAACGCCTTGAACTCGCCATACAATTGCGCAGCCAAGGTTTTGTTTGGCGCCATCACCAAGGCGGGGCGTTGTGCCTTGGCGATCACATTGGCCATGGTGAATGTCTTGCCTGAACCGGTCACGCCCAGCAAAGTCTGGTGGCTGTGGCCCTGTGACAAGCCATCCACCAGCTGGGCGATTGCAGTGGGCTGATCACCCGCTGGCTGATACTTAGACACCAATTCGAAGCGCTTTTCCATACCAAGTCACTCTAACCCAATGATTATTCGGCTATAAACGGACACCGCCGAAGGGTTTGCTACACTGAGACCCATAAGCCATCTGGCCTTATTTATAATTGTAGTCTGTTGCCTGACAAGGAAGCGTCCGTTGTCCATTCGATTCTCATCACGCGTATCTCAAGTCAAACCCTCCGCCACCATTGCCATGTCAATGAAAGCCGCCGAGCTCAGGGCAAAGGGTCACGAAATTTTTTCTCTGAGCATGGGTGAACCTGATTTTGATACGCCCGCACACATCCGCCAAGCCGGCATTGACGCCATCGAAAATGGACAAACCCGCTACACCGCGGTGGATGGCACGCCAGATCTAAAAAAAGCCATCATTGCCAAACTTGAGCGGGACAATGATCTGGTCTATGAGCCCAATCAAATCTTGGTCTCAGGAGGTGCGAAGCAATCGATCTACAACATGCTCCAAGCGCTATTAAACGAAGGCGATGAGGTGCTGATACCAGCACCCTACTGGGTCTCTTATCCCGATATGGTCCGTTTAGCAGATGCCGATCCTGTGATCTTGCATACGAAAGCTGATGATGATTATTTAATCGGCGAGCAGCAACTCAGATCGGCCATCAACGAAAACACCCGACTGTTGATCCTCAATGCGCCCAGCAATCCGACCGGCATGAGCTATGGGCGCGAGCAACTGCAAGCCCTCGGTGAGGTGTTGCTGGAGTTTCCTCGAGTGATGATCTGCTCAGATGACATCTATGAACACATCTGGTGGGGTGATGAGCCCTTCTACAATATCGCTCAGGTGGTTCCTGAGCTCAAAGACCGGATGGTGCTGGTCAATGGCGTATCCAAAGCCTATGCCATGACAGGCTGGCGGATTGGCTATGCGGCGGGGCCGGCTGAGCTGATCACCCAAATGCGAAAAGTCCAAGGCCAAAGCACCTCGAACCCTTGCTCGATTAGCCAGGTGGCGGCCACTGCCGCGCTCAATGGTGATCAATCCTGCATTGAGACGATGACCCAAGCCTTTAAAGAGCGACATGACTGGATCGTGCCCGCCTTAAATGATTGCCCAGGTTTCTCTTGCCGCCCCGCCAAAGGCGCGTTCTACGTTTTTGTCGATTGCAACGAAGCCATCGCAGGCCTTGGTCTCTCAGATGACTTGGCCTTGGCAGAGCATTTGTTGGAAAAAGCTGGCGTGGCCACGGTCCCGGGAACCGCCTTTGGCGCACCGGGCCATTTAAGGCTGTCATTTGCGTTGGGCTTGGACGATCTCAAAAAAGCCGTCGCGCGCATTAAAGAAACACTGATCGCCCAGTAAACCCGCGTTCGATGCCGGATAGGGATTGTCTGATATCCATTTCTGACATCAACTCCAACCAAATGCCGATCGGTGAGCCAACAGTGGGCCTCTATGCTGGTGGCATGGGTATCGAATCGGAAAGGCCACCCCGCCCCAATTTCGGAAAATCCCGCGATAATCAGGCGGCCTTCTCTCTGTTGGAGCTGATGGTTGTCTTGGTTTTACTCTCTGTCATGATGGGTTTGGTCACACCCGCCCTAGCGGCCAACGCCTCCCAACGAGATCGCTTCTTCGCAGCCCAACAACTCTACGCTGAGCTTCATCGGGCACGGGTCACGGCCGTCACCCAGCAGCGCCATCTCACGGTCTGCCCCAGTCGCTCTGGGACGCGTTGCGACCCAACCAACCAGTGGCACTGGGGTTGGATAGCGTTTATTGATCCGGACAAGACTGGCCAGCCTGTTGAACCCAGCGCGATCTTGGTCCATGGAGAGGCCCAACCCTTGCTAGAAATCACCAGTGGTGGGCGCCAGCGAGTCCGCTTTCAACCCCAGGGGACAGCCTATGGGAACAACTTAACCATCGAGTTTTGTGTCAGACATCAAACCGGCAAGGCCACGGCACTGGTTGTCTCAAACCCGGGTCGGATTCGCCTCACACAAGGGTCTCAGTGCGCCTGAGCATATCGGCTTTGAATTTGCGTGCCAAAGGGCGTAGATTGGGGCCATGGAACTCGCCCGCCACCCAAAATCTCAAGAGCTCGCCCAGGAGCTCCTCAGCCGACCATCGCCAACCGTTGAAGCACCTGCTGAGATTCTGCAACTCGCGCTGATACCCTTCGATGACTCTGAAACAGACAAACGACCCATCAAGGAGGTCATCGCTGCTGCGTGCCAACAAGCCGGCGTGCCTGGCCCAAGTGCCGACAACCACCACCATGTCCATCTCAATGGCATAGAGCTCAGGTGGGAACAGCACACCGAGTTTAGTTCTGTTGTGCTCATCCGACAGCTCAGCGAAACGGCGCCACTCTTCCCAACCGATTGGCTCACGGATATTGCTGCCAATCTATTAACAGGCACGCTCATTACTGTCAAATCAGCAGCGTCCGATGGCGCCGATCCCCGCCTCGCTGAGTGGATGAACGAATGGCCCAGTGCCGTGGGTGGATCCGTTCTATCCGGTCTGGCTGAAATTGCAACCACCCTGCAACCCAATGACCAAGGACTGGTGGAATATCGAGTGATCAACCGCGGCTTAGACGACGCGCGAATGGGCCGACTCACTCAGCGAATTTATGAAATCGAGACCTACCGCATGATGGCGCTTCTGGGTCTGCCTTTGGCCAAACAAACGGGGGCCACACTCAACCAGATCGAGCAGCGCTTGGTGGATCTGGTGGATCGCTTGGAAGCAACGGAGGATTTGAGTGGCGATCAAGCCCTACTCGATGAGCTATTTGCTTTGGCGCAGTCATCCGAGCAGCTGATGGCCGATACCGACTATCGATTCTCAGCCACCCAAGCCTATGGACGAATTGTCCATGATCGCCTGGCGGAAATTGGGGAGGTGGCGGTGGACACGCGACAGCGTCTCTCGGAGTTTCTTGATCGGCGCTTTGAGCCGGCGCTTCGAACGACTGCCAACATCACGCGCCGGCAAGGCCATCTAAGCGCTCGAATCGCGCGCGTCGTGAGCTTGGCCAGAACGCGGGTCGAAGTCAGTCTGCAGACCCAGCACCGCACCCAACTCGAGGCCATGGCGCGGCGTGCCCGCCTGCAATTGCGGCTGCAACGCACCGTCGAGGGCCTGTCGGTCATGGCGATCAGCTACTACGCCATTGGCATATTGGGTTATTTAATGGGAGGCTGGTTCTCAAGTGGACATCTTAAACTACTGATTTCTATCATATCCCCCCTGCTTTTGCTGGGCATTTGGTATCTCTTGAGAACCTATCGACGCAAACTAATGGAAGGTGCCGATTTAGAGGATTGATGTGCTAAGATTCAAACATGCGTTTAAATCAAGCGTTTGTTTCGGAGTCCACAGGCACCGTTGACCGCATTCTCGATGCGGCCGAGCAGCTGTTTGCGGAGCAAGGTTTTTATGTCACCACGCTCAGAGAAATCACCCAGACCGCCGATGTCAATCTCGCCGCGGTCAACTACCATTTTGGTTCCAAACAAGCTCTAGTCATCGCTGTATTCAAGCGGCGCCTAGATGAGCTCAACGCTGAACGCTTGGCACGATTGGAACGCGCTCATCAGCGCCATACACCGCCGGTCCTAGAAGATGTATTGGATGCGTTCGTCTATCCCGCCATGGCACTGATGGGCGACCAAACCGCCGGTAGGCACCGCTTCATGCAATTGCTCATGCGCGCTTACGCCGATCACGATGAAGCGCTGCACAGCGCCATCCGAGACGAGTACGGCTATATCATGCGACGCTTTGCTCAAGCCATCGGCCAAGCCGTGAGCGCAGAGGCAGGCGATGATAGGACACCCTCATCGTCAAAGATCCGCCAGCAACTCGACTTTTTGGTCGGCGCATTGACCTACACAATGGCCGAGCCCAAACTCAAAAATCCACGGGCCACCGCTTCGGCACTGGTGACTTTCGCCGCTGCCGGCATCCGCGGAAACGCCCCAACTCATGCAACACCACGACCGACAGAGGACATCTCATCATGACTGTTTTATTGATCTTGGGTTTGTTGATCGCCCTAGGTGCATTGGCCTTTGCCAGAGCGCCTCTGTGGTTAGCCACCGTCGTTATTGCAGCAGGCCTGGCAGGCACCTATCTCATCGGTGCTGGCGCCGTCACCGTTGGCCTGTATGGGCTGACCACCTTAGTGTTGGCATTTTTAAGTCTCACACCCATCAGACGTAGCCTCATATCCAAACCCTTGTTTGGTTGGTTCCAGAGTGTGTTGCCGGCCATGTCTGATACTGAAAAAGAAGCCTTGGATGCTGGCAGCGTTTGGTGGGATGCCGAGCTCTTTAGTGGCAAACCCAACTGGAAAACGCTCTTTGATGTGCCCACACCCACCATCAGTGAAGAAGAGCGCGCATTTGTCGATGGGCCTGTAGAAAAGCTTTGCGACATGCTTGATGACTGGCAAATCAACCGCGAGCTAAAAGACCTGCCTCCTCACGTTTGGGATTTCATCAAAAAAGAGCGTTTTTTGAGCATGATCATCCCCAAAGAATACGGGGGCCTCGGGTTTAGCGCTCAAGGCAATGCCGCAGTGGTGACCAAAATCTCAACCCGTTCATTAACGGCCGCTGTCTCTGTGATGGTGCCGAACTCTTTGGGTCCAGGCGAGCTGTTGATGCACTTTGGCACCCAAGCCCAAAAAGATCATTACCTGCCCAAGCTCGCGATTGGTGATGAGATCCCATGTTTTGCATTGACCTCTCCCATGGCGGGATCGGATGCAGCCTCCATGCCCGATGAGGGCGTCGTGTGTAAAGAAGTCATTGATGGCGAAGAAGTCCTCGGTCTTCGCGTGAGCTGGGACAAGCGCTACATCACCCTGGCACCCATCGCCACCGTCTTAGGCCTGGCTTTTAAAACCAGAGACCCCGATCATTTGCTGGGTGATCAAGAGCATCTGGGCATCACCTGTGCCCTCATTCCAACCAAAACACCTGGAGTCAACATCGGCAATCGCCATCTGCCCGGTGGCTCGGTGTTCATGAACGGCACCACCAGCGGTAAAGATGTGTTTATTCCCATGGATTGGATCATTGGTGGACAAGACCGAATTGGCCAAGGCTGGCGCATGTTGATGCATTGTCTCGCCGCCGGTCGCGCGATCTCTTTGCCTGCCCAAGGCGTGGCGGGTGGCAAGATGGCAAGCCTTTTAACCGGCGCTTATGCACGCATTCGCTATCAGTTCAAACAGCCCATTGGTCATTTTGAAGGAATCGAAGAGCCGCTGGCTCGCATTGGCGCTGAAGCTTATCGAATGGAAGCAGCCCATCTGCTAACCCTTTCAGCGCTAGACCGTGGTGATAAGCCCGTGGTGCTTTCGGCCATCTTGAAGGCCTATCTCACCGAAGCCAACCGCCGCGTCATCAATGATGCGATGGATGTCCATGGCGGTAAAGCCGTAGTCGAAGGCCCGAATAATTATTTATCCCTGGGCTACCAAGGATTGCCTGTCTCGATCACGGTAGAAGGCGCCAATATTTTGACGCGCTCCATGATTGTCTTTGGACAAGGCGCGATTCGTTGCCATCCTTTTCTACTCAAAGAAATGCAGTCGGCTGCCGACAAAGATCTGAAAGCGTTTGACCAAGCCATTTGGGGACACGTGGGCTTTGTGATTTCCAACTTCTTTAGAGCGAGCGTGTTGGGCTTGACCCGTGGACGCTTCACCGCAACGCCAACATCAGGTGTGACTAAACGGCATTATCAAGACATCAATCGCCTCTCAGCCGCTTTTAGCCTCACGGCCGACTTGTGTTTGTTAATTCTCGGTGGCAAGTTCAAGTTCAAGGAAAAACTCTCCGGGCGCTTTGCCGATGCGCTAGCCCATCTCTACATGGCATCGACCACACTGCGTCGATTCAGCGACGATGGTCAACCCAAAGAAGACATCGATGTCATGAACTTCGCCGTTCAAGACAGCCTTCATCGTGTCGAACAAGCCCTGTTTGAGGTCTATCAAAACTTCCCCATCCGAGGGTTGGGTGGAGTGATTGGTCGCTTGTGCTTTCCGTGGGGTCGAGTCCACCACAAAGCCACCGACCGCGTGGGTCATCGAATTGCGCGACAATTGCTGACACACTCCGCCACGCGTGATCGCCTGACCAGAGACGTCTACCGGCCCAAAGAAGCCGATGCCGTAGGCGTGGTGCTGCAGGCATTTGATGCGGTACTTAAAGCCGAACCGGCTGAACATGCCATTCGCAATGCGCTCAAAGCCGTGCCCAATCCAGTCAATGTTGAGCGTTTGGCCAAACGCGGTGTGGAAGCCGGTGTGATCTCAGAAGACCAGGCCAGCGATCTGATCTTGGCTCAACAATTGAGCGCGCTGGTGGTCGCGGTGGATGAATTCGCCCCCGATGATTTGATGCACCCAGTCACATCACACAAGCCAGCCACACTGGCCAAGGCGAGTTGAGTTGTCTCGATTTGAATACGTTTATCCATTTGTACTAGTGAAGGACACACCATGACCGACCATACTTTGCATGTTCAGCGTGCTGCCGTCTTAGGCGCTGGCGTGATGGGCGCACAAATTGCGGCCCACTTCACCGCTGCTGGCATCCCCGTTGATTTGTATGACCTACCGGCCAAAGAAGGACCGAAAAGCGGGGTTGCAGAACAAGGCAAACAACGACTG
Organism: uncultured Wenzhouxiangella sp.; assembly: GCA_913057255.1. Classification (GTDB taxonomy): domain Bacteria; phylum Pseudomonadota; class Gammaproteobacteria; order Xanthomonadales; family Wenzhouxiangellaceae; genus Wenzhouxiangella. The sequence goes on along the minus strand of CAJXNU010000004.1, from coordinate 12,568 downwards.
TTGAAGTTAAAACCAGCCCCCTTGGCGAGCAAAAGCCTGATCCATGGCATTCGAGCACTGAACTTCGAAGAGGATCTGGCCAAGCTCAGTGAATGTGACTTAATCATTGAAGCCGTCGCTGAGCGAATGGACATTAAAAGAGACCTCTACGGCAAGGTCACACCTCACATCAAGCCAGGAGCCATATTTGCCAGTAACACCTCAGGTCTTTCAATTACCGAACTCGCCGGCGTGGTGCCTGAAACCCTGCAGTCGCAATTTTGCGGAGTCCACTTTTTTAATCCGCCCCGCTACATGCACTTGGTCGAGCTCATTCCTCACGCAGGGACGGATGCCAAACTTCTCGATCAGTTAGAAGATTTCTTGACACGGGGCTTGGGCAAAGGCGTGGTGCGAGCGCGCGATACCGCCAACTTTATTGCCAACCGAGTCGGTGTATTCACCATGTGGTCGACCATGCATCATGCCCAACGCTTGGGGCTCGGCTTTGATACCGTGGATGCCCTCACCGGGCCGGCCATTGGACGGCCGAAAAGTGCGACCTTCCGTCTCGCCGATGTCGTTGGCTTAGACACGATGGGCAATGTCATCAAAACCATGCATGACAAGCTTGCCGATGATCCTTGGCATGGCCTCTATCAAGCCCCCAAGTGGCTGGACCATCTCCTAGACAACGGCGCCCTGGGTCAAAAATCCGGCGCCGGCGTGTTTAAAAAAGTCGGCAAAGAGATTGTGGTCTTCGACCCAGAGACTGGCGAGTATCGGGCCACCGACTATGGCTTGCCTGAGTCCATTCAAGCGCTTTTAAAACTCAAAGACCCAGCTGAAAAAATCAAAGCATTCGCCGAGTGCGAAACACCTGAGGCAGAGTTTTTGTGGTGCATCCACCGCGATCTCTTCCACTATTGTGCTTATCATCTTGCCGACATCGCCAACAGCACCCGAGAAATTGATTTGGCCATGCGTTGGGGCTATGGCTGGAAACTCGGTCCATTCGAGCAGTGGCAAGCGGCAGGCTGGAGTGAGGTCGCCCAGCTGATCCAGAGAGACATTGATGCGGGCACAACCGGGGTTGCTGCAGGCCTGCCTGATTGGGTCACCGCCATTGACCGGGCTCATACCTCAAAAGGCTCATACTCAGCGACCGATCAGGGCTTAAGCCCACGCTCTGAGCTGCCGGTTTATTCGCGTCAATACCAACCGGAAAGACTTTTGGGCGAGTCGGTGGAGCACGGACAAACGATAGAAGAGACCGATGCCATTCGTCTGTTCACACTCAAAGATGATGTGTTGGTGGCGAGCTTGAAAACCCCCATGGGGGTGATTGATCAGGGCGTGGTCGAGGGCTTACATCGAGCACTCGACTTGGTTGAAGATCGCTTCCAAGGCTTGGTCATCTGGCAACCCAAAGGCCCATTTTCTGCCGGCGCTAACCTGAAAGCCGCCACCGGCTGGATTGAAGCGGGTGACTGGGACAGCGTTCATGCACTGGTGGCCAACTTCCAAGAAGTGAATCTTCGCATGCGCTACGCCTCAGTGCCATCAGTAGCTGCGATGCGTGGCCTGGCCTTGGGGGGTGGCTTGGAGTTGGCCATGCACACCACTCAGCGGGTCGCTCATTTGGAAAGTTACATGGGACTGGTCGAGGCCGGCGTTGGACTTTTACCTGGCGGTGGCGGCTTAGCCACGCTGGCGCTACAAGCGCAACAAGACAGCCTCACTGGCGATGTCTACGCGCTTCTGGAGAAACGCTACAAGCAAGTGGCCATGGGTCAGGTCTCTGGCTCTGCGATGGAGGCCCTCGAGATGGGTTATCTCAGACCGCACGATGCCATCGTTATGCACGAGCATGAGCTCTTACATGCCGCCCATCATGCGATCTATGCGCTGCAGGCTAGAGGTCATCACCCCAACCTACCGGAACAACCCATCATGGCAGCGGGAGATGTCGGCATCGCCACGCTTCGCATGCTGCTGGTCAACATGCGATCCGGGCATTTTATTTCAGAACATGACGAGGAGATCGGTCAACGCATCGCAACGGTGATGTGTGGCGGTGCCATCGATCGCGGCACACCCGTCACCGAACGCTGGTTACATCAACTCGAACGTGAGCATTTTGTGGCTTTGGCGCACATGCCAAAAACCCAAGAGCGGATCGCTCACATGCTTAAAACCGGCAAACCCCTTCGCAATTAAAGTTCAAAGGACTCAACAACAATGAGTGATGCATACATAATTTCTGCCGTTCGTACCCCCGTCGGGCGTGCCTTCAAAGGTGGCTTTCGCAATTATCGACCCGATGATTTGCTGGCCCATGCACTAAAAGAAGCACTCAAAGAAGTGCCCGGCCTAGACCCCGCTCGCATCGAAGACGTGATTGTTGGCTGTGCAATGCCAGAGGCGGAACAAGGCATGAATGTCGCCCGCATTGGCGCACTCTTGGCCGGATTACCAGAGACCGTGCCGGGTGTCACCGTCAACCGTTTTTGCTCATCGGGCCTACAGACCATCGCCATGGCCGCGGATCGAATTCGCACAGGGGATGCCGATGTCATGATCGCTGCAGGCACAGAGACCATGACCATGGTGCCCATGATGGGTCACAAAGTGGCCATGAATCCAAAAGTCTTCGAGGATGACAATGTGGGCATTGCCTATGGCATGGGCATCACGGCCGAAAATGTCGCCCAACAATGGAACATCAGTCGTGAAGACCAAGATGCCTTTGCCTATGCCTCACACCAAAAGGCCTTGGCCGCCATTGATCAGGGCCTTTTCCCAGAAGTGCGTCCAGTGACAGTCACCTCGCACCGGCCTGACTTTACCAGTGGCGAAATCAAAGCCAAAGACACGGTGGTCGCCCACGATGAGGGACCAAGACGCGACACCACACTTGAAGCACTGGCCAAACTCAGACCGGTGTTCAATGCCAAGGGCTCGGTCACCGCCGGCAACAGCTCGCAGATGTCCGATGGCGCGGCGGCACTGATTTTGGTCTCAGAGCGCGTTGTCAAAGAACTCGGCGTTGAGCCCTTAGGCGTCTTTAGAGGCTTTTCTGTCGCCGGTGTCCCGCCAGAAATCATGGGGATTGGTCCCATTGAAGCCATTCCTAAGGTACTCAAACAAACCGGCATCGCCCAAAGTGATTTGGATTGGATCGAGCTCAACGAAGCATTCGCTGCACAGTCTCTGGCCGTCATTAGGCAGCTAGAGATTGACCCTGAGCGAGTCAACCCACTTGGTGGCGCCATCGCCTTAGGACATCCACTGGGCGCCACAGGCGCCATTTTAGGTGCCAAACTGCTCCACGGAATGAAACGCACCGGAGACCGCTATGGCATGGTCACCATGTGTATTGGCACCGGCATGGGTGCCGCGGGTATTTTTGAGCGTTTATAGTCTTTGAGAAAATCGTCTTAGGCTGGGTGGCGAGGCTGAAAGTCTCGCCACCTCATCTAGGAAAGGTGAGCTAGGGGGCTTTAGCGTTTAACCGGCACCACCTCCGCACCTCCCGAGCTCCAACGCGGATCGTGGGCGGCCTCCATTTGGTTGGCCTCCATGTCCCACATCACGCCATGCATATTCCCCCAAGCGCGTCTACCCTCTTGCACTTTGTGCCCCAACGCTTCTAGAGCGGCAACATCCTCAGCACTCATGCTATCAGGCTCAATAGAGATCTGATCGGGCAAGTATTGATGATGAAACCTGGGTAGGGAGACCCACGAGTCTGGGCCGTGCCCATCAATAAAATCCAATAGACCCAAAAAGACCATGGTGATGATGCGCGAACCCCCAGGGGTTCCGATCACCGCCACCCGCTCAGGAGAGCGCACGATCGTCGGTGACATGGAAGAGAGCATGCGCTTGTAAGGTTCAATCTCATTGGCCTCAAATCCGACCAAACCAAACGCATTGGGCGCGCCGGGCTTGGCGGAGAAATCATCCATTTCATTGTTCAAAAGAACGCCGGTCCCAGGTGGCACATAGGCCGCCCCATAGGCCAGATTGACCGTCAAGGTGGCTGAGACCATATTGCCCTCGGCATCAATCAAAGAAAAATGCGTGGTGTTATTGCCCTCCGGCCAAATGTCTGGGTCATCTGCCAACATTGACGAAGGCGTGGCTCTATCGAGGCGAAGATTGGTGCGCATCCCAGCGGCATAGTCTTTTGACAGCAACAAATCGATGGGGACGTCTACAAAATCAGTGTCCCCCAGATACAACGCTCGGTCACGATAAGCGCGTCGCATGGCCTCGCTCAACAAGTGGGTGCGCTCAACTGATGTCATTTCATCGATGTCATAAGCCTCAATTAAATTGAGCATCTGCGCAATGGCAATACCACCCGATGAAGGCGGTGGCGCAGTGATCAACTCATAGCCTTTGTACGTGGTCGTGATCGGCGTTCGTTCTTTCACGGTGTAATTGGCCAAGTCTTCCATGGTCCAAATGCCACCGACGGCACGCGTGCCCTCCACCAACAGCTCAGCCACTTCTCCTTTGTAAAAACCATCACGGCCATTTTCGACAATGGCTCGAAGGGTATTGGCCAAATCGGTTTGGACAATGAGATCCCCGACCTCAGGCACTGAGCCTTCGGGCATAAAAATAGCCGCAGTCTCTGGCCAACGATTCATGACTTCTTCTCGCATGGCCAACAAGGTGACGTACTTTTCATCGGCTGGAAAACCATTGGCCGCCAAATCAATGGCTGGCGCGAGCAAAACAGACAAAGGCAAGGTGCCGTAATTCTCGGCAATGTAGACCCACCCAGCCGGCGCACCGGGGATACCGGCCGCCAAACCACCATTCACCGCCAAATCTCGATCGACGTTTCCTTCCTCATCCAAATACATGTCGCGGTAAGCTGCGCCGGGCGCCACCTCACGACCATCAATCATCACGGAAATCGAATCATCATGGCTCTGCAATAACCAAAAGCCACCGCCACCAATGCCTGAGGATGCCGGCTCAACAACGGCCAGCGCAGCAGATACAGCCACTGCCGCATCATAGGCATTGCCACCTTGAGCCATGATGGACAAACCCGCCTCTGTCGCCAGCTCATGAGCACTCGATACGGCATATGAATTGGGCTTGATTTGTGCAAAGGCAACAGATGCAAACTGGAGTGAAACAAGAAGGACAAGAGAGATGATTTTTTTACTCATAAAGACTCACCATAATGTTCAGCTAAGGCTCGTGCAACCAGTGGATGGACAAACTCAGACACATCGCCTTTCAGACGAGCCACCTCTTTGACCAAAGTCGATGAGATAAAACCATGTTGCTCATCTGGTGTCATGAACATGGTCTCGACCTCTTTGACCAAATGCCGGTTCATTGAAGCCAATTGGAACTCGTATTCAAAATCAGAGACCGCACGCAATCCCCTCAAGATCACGCCAGCACCTTGTTCGATCACAAAATTGGCCAGCAAGTTATCGAAACCTTTGACCTCCACGTTGGGCAGCGTGTGCTCGCTCAACACTTTTTGAGTGAGCTCAATGCGCCGTTCCAATGAAAAAGCGGGTTTTTTGTGTGGGCTCTGAGCAATGGCCACCACCACGCGATCAAACACACGCGCAGCCCTCAGCACCAAATCCGTGTGCCCATTGGTCATGGGGTCGAATGTCCCCGGATAAATGGCCGTGGAATGATTGACTTGACTCACAAGTGATCCTTTAAGCGGTGCCTAACCGTCAGCCACTATGATAACGCACCAGCGAAATCTCGACCTGACCGATCACTTTCTGTCGCTCCATGCTCAGCGATGGATCCAGCGCCTCCTCACTCAGGCCCTGCCCTTTGGCAGACTCCAAATAAATGCGGCCACCGTCACGAACCAAACCCTGCTGAACTAAGGCACGACACCACTGGCCAATGCACGTGCTCTCAAATGGGGGGTCTAGAAACACCAGATCAAAAGGTGCATGCGCGTGCATCAGCCAATCATTGGCATCGGCACACACAAACTCGGCTTTGTCGATCCCCGGCCAAGCTCGAGTGGCCTCAATGAGGCCATCCAACACGGCCTGAGATTTTTCCACAAATATCACCGATGCCGCGCCCCGAGACAGGGACTCTAGACCCAAAGCGCCAGACCCTGCAAATAGATCCAAACATCGGGCGCCGATCACGTGGGGTCCAAGCCAGTTAAATAGCGTCTCCCGCACCCGATCACCGGTGGGCCTTAACCCGGGCGCTTCAATCACTGGCAAACGACGTCCGCGCCACTCACCGGCAATGATCCTGACTTGGTTTGTATGCTTTTTATGGCTCATGGAAATGATAGGATAGCGTTTATTTGGATTGTGGCCATGTTTTCAATCTTTCGGCGCAAAAAATCAGGGCAAGGGGTGGAATCGACCACTCTCCGCCCCATCGAGCAAAGTGGGCTAGACCCCCTAGAATCTCGGCTCAAGCGCACCCGATCGAGCCTATCGCATCTATTTGATTTGCTCAACCAAGCCACCCAAATCGATGAAGTTCTCATTGAAGAAATCGAAACCACGCTTTTAATGGCCGATATGGGCGTCACGGCCACCGAACGCATCATCTCGCAGCTAAAGAACGCCGTCGATCAGCGCATCATTGAACACCCCGATCAGTTGCTCCCTGCCGTACAAGCTGAGCTCTATGCCCTGATCGAGCCTGCAGAGCAATTTTTGAGTATTGATCGGGATAAAAAACCATTTGTCATCTTGATGGTAGGCGTCAATGGCGTGGGTAAGACCACAACGATTGGTAAGTTGGCCAAACGCTACATCGATGAAGGATTGAGCGTGATGCTTGCAGCCGGTGACACCTTCCGAGCCGCGGCTGTGGACCAACTCAAGGCCTGGGGCGAGCAAAACGACGTCCCTGTAATCGCACAGGCCTCTGGTGCCGACTCTGCAGCGGTGATCTATGATGCCATTCACTCCGCCACGGCCCGTGGTGTGGATGTATTGATTTGTGACACCGCGGGTCGTCTGCATACCCAAGATCATTTAATGCAAGAGCTCAAGAAAGTGGCTCGGGTGATGCAAAAGATTGACCCGAGTGCGCCACATGAAACCTTGCTGGTGGTCGATGCAGGCACCGGCCAGAATGCCTTGGCGCAGGCCAAGGAATTTAATGCTGCCACTTCACTGACAGGCCTAGTGGTGACCAAACTCGATGGCACAGCCCGTGGTGGCGTCTTGTTTGCTTTGGCCTCAGAGTTGAACTTGCCGATTCGGTTCATCGGCGTTGGTGAGAGTGCCAAAGACTTACGACCCTTTGACGCGGGCACGTTTGTCCACGCCATACTCCCTGTCGAAGAGGCTTGATGCCCCGTTGACTGAACCGATCGCCCCGTTTGCAACGCGAATTCTGAATTGGTGGCAATCATCAGGACGGCATGACCTTCCCTGGCAGCACGACCGCTCACCCTACCGGGTTTGGGTCTCAGAAATTATGTTGCAGCAAACCCAAGTGAGCACCGTCATCGATTATTTCAATCGATTCATGGCGAGATTTCCAGACCTCAAGACCTTGGCCAGAGCAGACTTAGATGAAGTCCTGGCTCACTGGTCTGGATTAGGTTATTACGCACGCGCTAGAAACCTGCATGCGTGCGCAAAACAATGCCTGCTCGAGCACAAGGGACATCTACCCGATGATCCCAGTCAACTTGAGGCACTCCCCGGCATCGGTCGTTCGACGGCTCATGCCATCGTGGCCCAAGCACACAATCGACGCGCCGTCATTCTCGATGGCAATGTCAAAAGGGTGTTGGCACGGCATGAACTGATTGAGGGTTATGCGGGGAAAGCCTCGGTGCAAAAAGCGCTTTGGGCCGCTGCCGATCGGCTCACACCCGAAGACTCAGCGAGAGATTACACACAAGCGATCATGGATCTTGGTGCCACGGTGTGCCGTCGCAGCCGGCCCAATTGCACCGATTGCCCAGTGAATCAAGACTGCCAAGCCAGGTTGCTGGGCCGGACGCATGAGCTGCCCACCCCAAGGCCCAAGCGGGAAAAATTGGACGTGGCCCTGCACTTTTTTATTCTCCGCAACAAAAAAGACGAGCTCTTGCTTGAGCGACGCAAAGAAGACGGCATTTGGGGTGGCCTGTGGTGCTTACCCCAGACACTGGGTGGCTTTAGAGTCACCAAAGATTTAGGACCGGACCTTGAGCCCATGATGCATCTACTCACCCACAGACGCTTGCACTTGTCTTTTGAGCATTGCCTAGTGGATGAAAAGTCAGCAGCGGCCAATGGGAGCTCGGCCAGCGAGTGGACTTGGTTGACTCCTGAAAAAGCATTGATGCTTGGCCTCCCCAGACCCATTGAGATGGTGATTACAGAGCTCTGCCGTCAAGCTCTTGATAGAATAGACACATGAGTGGAACTGTTCATTGTCAGTATCTCGGCCAAATCGGCACTCGATTAAAAAGAGCGCCTCTGCCTGGGCCATTGGGGGAGCGCATTCTCAATGAAATCAGTCAAGAAGCCTGGCAGCAGTGGCTGGCGCATCAAACCATGTTGATCAATGAAAACCGCCTAAGCCCCATTGACCCAGAACATCGCAAGTACTTAATTGAGCAGGCAGAGGCTTTCTTGTTTGGTGGCGAAGTAGACCAGGCGGTGGGCTATGTCCCACCTGAAACCACCTGACTTGACCTGACCTAATTTAGCGCTTTTTCCACCGCGGCCCGTGTAGCGCGCTCGTCGTCTGTCTCATAGATCCCCACAATTTCGCATTGATTGCGACCGACGATCACTCGGTCACCCAAAGCGATGAAGTCAGGACTCATCCCATTGAAACCGATGGTGAGCGCCTCTCTGAGAGCAAAAGTGCATGAGGGCCGAAGCGCCAACCGATAGGTGCGAATCGGATTGTTCAGCTCAATCCATAAGCTCCCATCCGCCAGCAAAGACCAGGCGGAGAGCTCGCTGTAACGGACTCTCTCCAAAGAAGAGGCCAATGGATCCGCTGAATCATCTGCAATGGATTGTGATCGCGGCGACACCGCGCAGGCGGTCAATACCAGCAAGCAAGATACAACGAGCAAAGCCTTGATTTGTTGAAAGAACATGCGCACACTCCCTGCCCTACAGTATTCTCCAATCCAGACCCCGTAAGGTTTATCATGTCATCCCAGTGGTCGTGATCATAAACAATCATGCTTGGATTGAGTCACGTATAGATTATCCAGTCATGGGGTGAATATTCAATGACAGATCATAAGCAGTGGGTGGCCACCTACATTGATTTATTTTCTGAGCTTCCAATACCCATCTCCATTGCCAGTTTGGAGAAAAGTGGTGAGGTGTTCTTTGTCAATCGAGCTTTAACAGAGGCGTTTGGCTACACGCTAGAAGATCTCCCCAATCTCGATGAATTCGCAAGGCTTGCATTGCCGAAGGGCCCTTCCCGACTGGAGGCCATGGCTTGGTGGACTGAGGCGCTGACGCAGGCCATACAGCAAGGCGCGCCAGCCAAGCCAAAAGAATTTCTTTTGATTGACCGGTGGGGCCAAGATCGTCAGCTGGTGGTTCACCCCACCGTCACGCATGGCCTTGTGATTTCTGCCTTTCAGGATAAGACAGAGCAGCGCTCGACCGAACGCGCCTTGGAATCTGCGGAACAGCGCCTGAAGGAAGAAGCCTATTTGCTGACTGAAAATATCCCGGTTGGAACCTACACCATGGTGTTAGAGCCCGGTGCTGATCTGGCCAACTTTCGGTTTATGAGCACTCGCTTTCTCGAACTGACTGGACTGAGCCGCGAAGAGGCCGAATCCGACCCTCTGAAAGGTTTCGCCTGCGTACATCCTGATGACTACGATGAGTGGGTGGCACTCAATGCCAAAACGTTTGCTGAAAGAGTGCCGTTTTATGGCGAGACTCGCGTGATTGTCGATGGTGAAGTCCGGTGGATCAGCGCAGAATCCATCCCGCGCGAGCTCGACGATGGCACCGTGGTCTGGGAAGGTGTCTTAATGGATCTCAGCCGACAGAAAAAAGCCGAGGCTTCTGCAAAAGCCATGCAGGAGGAGCTCTTACAAAGTACGGCGAGGCAGTCACGGCTCCAAGAGCGTGAGGCTTTGTTACAAGATATGCACGATGGCTTTGGTTCGCAGTTAATCATCGCCAAGCAGGCGCTTGAACATGGAACGTTGGATCAAAACGCCTTATCTGAATTGCTGGATCAATGCCTCGCGGACCTTCATTTACTGGCGGACACTTTAGAGATCACGGGCTCTAGCCTGAATCAAGCATTGGCCAACTTTCGACACCGGACGCGGCAGCGATTACAGGCCACCGGCATTGCCATTCATTGGGATGTTGCGTTGGAGCGATGTCCTGCCTTCTCAAGCCGCCAGCAAGTTCAGGTCATGCGAATCATTCAAGAGGCCCTGACCAACGCTCTTCGGCATGCCAACGCCAACAATATTTCTATTGGCGCGCGCTGCGATCCACATCGGTATCTGCATATTGAAGTGATTGATGATGGCGTGGGGTTTGGAGAACCGCTCCGAGCGGGTCGTGGCTTAGCGAACATGAAAAAAAGAGCGGCGGAGCTCGGTGGCGAGCTATCCATTGAACCCAATACTCCCGGCACCGCAGTGAAACTCACGATCCAACCGCCAGCGACATCTGAATAGGCTGCCTCCCGCACTGATGATCTGAAGGTGACAATCGAAAGGCTTCAGCAGAGGATTTGTGGGATCTGGCCCTAGACGGCGCCATGGATCATGGTAGAATAGTCGCTTGCCTACGCCAGTCAGGCCTAGTCAAGTCAATGAGGGCCAGGTAGCTCAGTTGGTAGAGCAGCGGACTGAAAATCCGCGTGTCGGCAGTTCGATTCTGCCCCTGGCCACCATCATTTAACAACAAAAACTCCTCAGCTCAGCAAACAGTCGCTACTTGATCGACTGTCGGCGACGAGAATCTCTGGCAATCAGCCAAAGACCCATCATCCACATCAGCCAAACCAACAGCTCGAGTGCTGCAGCCTGATTCACTGGAACAGGCACTGGGATGCTGACCTTCAGCAAGATGTCATCAACTCCTGACTGCACTGTAGCCAAGCTACTAAGATCGACTTCTCCGTCTGCAATGGCCTGATTCACAATGGACACATTGTTCTCGCCCAGACCATCAATACCGATGAGCTGATAATCTTCTGGCGTCAGCTCTGGAACAATCGCCGTTTCCACCGCTTGGAACAGCGCATCTACCACAGAAGCAATTTCTTGAAGCGAGCCCAGTTCCGAAGCCACTCCAACAGATTGTGATCCCAACGATGTATTAAAGAACTGCTGACGCATTGAATCGCTTAGCCATTGATCTAGGCCCAGCCTCTCAAACTGCTCTAAAGATAAGTTAGGAATGGTTTCTGGGTTACCATCGGCGGCTGAAATCAGCGCATTAATGATATTAACCACCGCCTGAATGTCTTCTCGGCTCGTGATTGAGCTCGGTGGCAGATCATTCAACAGGCCATTAAGAGACTCCACACGATCATCCAGCACACCGTAAATACCGGCTGCTTGATATTCTGATGCCGTCGGCGGATCCACTGGATCGGGCGTGGTGACAGAACTCACTAGGTCATCTACAGCTTGCGGGTCTGGCTCCGTTGTGACCACAGTCACAACTTCTTGGACTTTATCTATGCTATCCACGCCGGTGCCATCTGCTGGTGTTTCAGCAACGGCTTGGTTCACATCATTCACATTGTCTTCAGTCACTCCATCAATGCCGATGAGCTCGTAATCGTCCGGCGAAATGGCTGGCAAATCCGGGCTGGAAGGCTCACCGTCTCCTGGTTGGTTACCCGCCAGATCCGTTAATCGATTCACGACATCCGCCAATTCACTAATCAGCGAATAATCAATCGAATCGGCCAGATCGATGCGCGAGATGATGTCATTGATCAAGTCAACTTCGGCGGGTGTCTCTATTTCCTCTAGACCCAGTTCTTGAAGCGTTGCCTGGTCGAGGTCTGGAGCATTGTCAGCATCCCCATCAGCAGTGGCCACAATTTTGTTGACGATGTTTACAATATCCTGAATTTTCTGGCGATCCAGGCCATCGCCCGGTGGCACATTGGCAATAAAATCATTGACTGTGACGATGCGATCGTCCACCACGCCATAGATGCCAGCATCCTTATAGTCCTCGACCGTTGGCGGCTGGGCTGGATCAGGCGAACTGACTAGGTCCACCAAGTCAGCAACCGCCTCGGGGTCTGGATCCGTTGTAACCGACGTGACAATTTCCTGGACTTTATCGATGCCATCCACACCCGTACCGTCCGCAGGGGTTTGATTTATTGCATCATTGATAACATCAATGTTTTCTTCAGTGGCACCATCGATACCAATTAACTCATACTCCTCCACACTGACCTCAGTGACAACTGGGCCGGCCGGCTCTTCTTCACTTGGTGGATCGGCAACCTGTTCCATTAAGCGATCTACTACATCGGCCAGTAGAGTAATCAGCGGATAATCCAGCGGATCGTCGGGATCCAGACGAGCAATGAGATCGGAAGAGCACACGTCTGAACTCCAGTCACAAAT
>CAJXNU010000003.1 GCA_913057255.1 uncultured Wenzhouxiangella sp. | reverse complement strand
TTGCCTCTTAAACGCGCCTCATCAACGAGATCGGCCAACCGCAAACCGTGCCGCACCACCTTGTCTTCATAGGCCGGGCCAATGCCTCGACCCGTGGTGCCAATGGCGCCTTTACCGCGCTTTTTCTCACGGGCCAAGTCCAGCGCCTCGTGATAGCGCAAGATGACTGGACAGGCGGGTGAGAGACCCAAGCGTGGCTTAACCTCAACGCCCTGCTGTTCAAGGCCAGCAATTTCCTTTAGCAGTGATTTTGGCGAGACCACCACCCCATTGCCGACCAAACAGCGCGCCTTGGGCGTTAGAACGCCTGAGGGAATCACATGCAAAACAGTTTTTTGGCCATCAATGACCAGCGTGTGACCTGCGTTGTGCCCGCCTTGAAAGCGGACAACTGCATCGACATCGTGTGCCAATAGGTCAACGATCTTACCCTTACCCTCGTCTCCCCATTGGGTACCAAGGATAACCACAGATTTAGCCATTGGCTGAGCCCTTCTTTAACGTGTTTTATTGCTGCGGTCGAGGCTGATCAAAGTAACGGAAGAACTCCGAACGCGTGTCCATCAGCATCACGTCATTTTCAGTCCCAAAGGCATGGTCGTAGGCCTGCAAGCTCCGCCAGAAAGCGAAGAACTCTCTGTCTTGATTGTAGGCTGCCGCATAAATCTCAGTCGCCTGGGCATCACCATCCCCGCGAATGCGCGCTGCATCTCGCTCAGCATCCGCCAACAAAACCCTGACTTGACGATCGGCGTCTGCACGAATGCGCTCAGACCGCTCACGACCCAGAGACCGCAATTCGTTGGCAAATTCAGTTCGTTGGGTTTCCATACGATCAAAGACAGAGTTCAAGACCTCATCGGTCAACTCAATTCGTTTAATCCGAACATCCACCACATCAATTCCAAAATCCTCGAACCGCAGGTCAGCCCGAACCTGAAGTTCATCCATCATTGACCGGCGCTGCTCTGAGACCACTTCGCTTAAGGTGCGACGCGCGAACTCATCACGAAGATCATTTCGAATCAACTGAGCCAACCGCGAGCGGGTGAACATCATCTCGCCTTGCGTGGCGACATAGTAAGCGGCCGGATCAAAAATGCGCCACTTCACATAGTAGTCAACCTCAACGAACTTCTGCTCAGCCGTATTCATCTGCTCTGGCTGCATGTCGAGCGTGATGATTCGATTGTCGAATTTGAGAACGTTGTTCACAAACGGCATTTTGAAATGCAAGCCAGGCTCGAAATCGGTGCGAATAATTTCACCAAGACGAAACTTAATCGCGAACTCCGTCTCTTTGACCACAAATAAACTGTTGAGACCGACGAACAGGCCAGCCACAATGACGATGGGTAAAATAATGCGCATCTTAGCGGCCCTCCCGGCCAGTTCTGGCTCTTGGATCAGTCCCTGTTGCCCTGCTCGGCTCAGACGGTGTCAGCATTGGCGGCGGTGGCGCTGTGCCGGCTGAGCGACCTTCAGCACCCATCATTCGATCGAGGGGCAAGTAGAACATTGAGTTTTGATCAGCCACATCCATCAAGATTTTTGCTGAACGGCCAAATACGGTCTCAAGGGTCTCCAAATACAGACGCTCGCGAGTGACTTCAGGTGCTTGCGCATAGGCTGCATAAATCTCTGAGAATCGATCCGCCTCACCCGATGCTTTGGCGATGATTGATTCACGATACCCTTCGGCTTCTTCCAACACGCGTGCTGCTTGGCCTCGCGCCTCGGGTATCACTTGGTTTGCATAGGCCTGCGCCTCATTGGCAAACCGGATTTGGTCTTCTCTGGCACGAACCACGTCATCAAAGGCTGCCCGCACTTGATTGGGTGGGCGAACCTCTTGCAAGTTAAACGAGGTAATTTCAATGCCCGGGTTGTAGCGAGTCAAAATTTCCTCTAACAGCACTTGAGTATCGAGCGCGATCTGCCCCCGACCAATTTCCAAGATGTAGTCCATGTTGTTGGTGCCCACCACTTCGCGTATCGCACTGTCTGCTGCTTGTGCCAGCGACTCTTCGGGGACTGCAACATTGAACAAGAATTGCTCGGGTTGATTGACTCGGTATTGAACCGCATAGGCCAAATCAATCAAATTTTCATCGCCCGTCAACATCCGACTGGCGCCTTCAATTGAGCGAACACGCGCGACGTTGACATTGGTGACTTCTTCAATGGGTCGTGGCAACGTCAGATTCAAACCAGGACTCAGAGTGCGGGTGTATTCACCAAAGCGAAGCACCACGCCTCTTTCTGATTCATCAATGATGTGGATTGAGTTCCATAGCACCCACCCGGCCACAATCACAGCCACGACGACAAGAATGCCGGCATTGGATGGCGAGGAGCCGGACCCACCTGAGCCAGACTTCTTCCCATCCTTGCCGCCATCGCCGCCCCCAAGGATTTTTTTTAAGCGCTGCTGAACGTTTGAAAATACCTCATCCAAGTCGGGTGGCTGCTCGCCATTGCCGCCTTTCCAAGGATCCTTTCCACCACCACTCGAGCGACCAGGCTCATTCCAAGGCATTTCCTTCTCCGCTATCTCAAATCAATCAAAAACTGGCCAAGACGCTTAGTTTAACAGGAGTTGTTGGGCCATTTGTCCGTCCGCACCGCCGAGTCGCCCCAACAATTGCGCATCTCGGCGATCTAGCTCAACGCTCAGAAGGCTGGTGCCATCGGGCTCTATGGATTCGGATCGAACCGCGCCGAGGTCGAACAGCTTGGCGCGCAGTCGCTGGCCTGTCACCGGCAAGGCGATGTCCCGTTGGATGCGGCCTTGACTCAAGAGCTCCCGAATCGCTGCCTGCAAAGGCTCAATCCCCGCTCCAGTCAGAGCCGACACATGCGCTCGGATGATGGCACCATCTGCCGAGCGCTCAATCCCAGGCTCCCGCTCGGTCTGGTCGACTTTGTTCATGACACATAGAGTCGGCACCTCACTGGCGCCCATATCCGAGAGCACTTCTTCAACCACCGCCTGATAGGTCAGACGATCCGGATCAGCGGCGTCGACCACATGCAAGATCAGATCTGCCTGAGCGGTTTCTTCTAAAGTCGAGCGGAAAGCAGCGATTAACTCATGCGGCAGGTCACGGATGAACCCAACGGTATCTGATAGCAAGATTTGGGACCCTTGGTCACCTTTCATGCGTCTAACGGTTGGGTCCAGCGTGGCAAATAACTGGTCTTTGGCCATAACATCGGCCTCAGTTAACCGATTAAACAAGGTGGATTTGCCGGCATTGGTGTAACCCACCAAGGCCACCACCGGTAGCTCGGATCGGTCTCTGGCACGCCGCCCCTCAGAGCGACGGCGCTCCACGCGCCCCAAACGGGCACTCAATTGACGAATCCGCTGGGCAACCAAGCGTCGATCCGTCTCCAACTGCGTCTCACCAGGCCCGCGCATGCCGATCCCCCCTCGTTGGCGCTCAAGGTGCGTCCAGCCACGAATCAGCCGAGTCGATAAGTGCCGCAACTGGGCCAGTTCAACTTGCAACTGCCCTTCATGAGATCGTGCCCTTTGGGCAAAAATATCCAAGATCAGCGTGGTCCGATCCAACACGGGAACATCGAGTTGGCGAGCTAGATTTCTCTCCTGAATCGGGCTTAAGCGACCGTTGACCAGCAACAAGCCCGCCTCTTTGTCTTTGAGCATGGCGGAGAGCTCGTCGACTTTCCCTGAACCCACCAGCGTGCTGGGGTCTGCTCGGTGACGGCTGGCCTTGATCTCTGCAACAACTTCGAGGCCAGCAGATTCAGCCAAGCAGCGAAACTCTGAGCACGCCTCGTTGGTCAGCGTCACCCCCAGTTCGGGGTGCAACAACACACAGCGCTGGTTGAGAGCCTGTGCGGTCTCTTTTTCTGTGCCATTAAAAATTAGGGCGACTCCTCAATATCATCCTCACCAAAATCGACATTCCGAGCGGGGACGATGGTCGAGATGGCGTGCTTGTATATCATCTGACTCACGGTGTTTTTCAACAAGATCGAAAAGTTATCAAATGATTCAATTTGACCTTGCAGTTTGATCCCGCTGATCAAATAGATTGACACCGGCACTTTTTCGCGCCGCAAGACATTCAAAAAAGGATCTTGCAACGATTGTCCTTTAGACATTCTGACCTACTCTCCATTGGCTAATCCACACACAAAAAGATCTTGCTCACACTCGATTTTCCATGAAACGAACGATTGAACTGATGGCTTTATCCTCCAATCGCTTGCATTCAGAATCATACCAGAGGGTTTGCGAAAGTTTCCGCAAAGCGGTCAGCTGTCGCTTAGCCAGCTGGCGCGTCGCCGCCACCACAGCAGAGCGCAGCGCCTCCAATGAGCCCTCATCCGAGGCCAAATACGACCATGCCTGGCGGTAGCCCACACTTTTCATCGATGCATGCTCGACGCTTAGGCCTGGGCGCTTCATCAACACCGCCATCTCATCTAAAAACCCTGCCTCAAGCATCTGGTCAAAACGAGTGGCAATGCGCTGATGAAGCACCGATCGGTCTTTGGGGGTTACCACCAGCCGGTAACTGGGATATCGCGGCACCCGATTGTGCGTCATCAAATCACTTGGGCGCTCGCCGGTTAACCGGTAGATCTCAAGTGCCCGCTGGATCCGCTGCGGATCGGTGGCTTTAATCGATAATTTTAGACTGGGATCGAGGGCAATTAGTTCCTCATAAAGCCTCTGCCAACCAACCGATGTGGCCTGTTCAACAATCCGACGTCTCAACGCAGGATCGGCGCTGGGCAATCGGTCCAGGCCATAGAGCAACGCCCGGATGTAGAGCGGTGTCCCACCAACGAAAACAGGCCACCGACCCGCTGCGTGCGCCCTCTCAATGGCCTGATCGGCATCGACGACAAACTCAGCGACTGAATAACTCTCTTCAGGCTCTCGAATATCGATGAGCGCATGCGGGTATTGGCGCAATACCTCTGGCTCGAGCTTGGCTGTGCCAATGTTCATGCCCCGATACACTTGAGCAGAATCCACATTGATCAAGTCCACCGGATGCTTGGCCGCCAGCGCAAGCGCTAGGGCCGTTTTCCCGGCCGCTGTCGGCCCTGAGATGATCACAATGGGCTTCATTGGCCTCTGAGAAACAATCGGTCCAAAGCCTTTAAATCCAGGTGAACCCAAGTGGGCCTGCCGTGATTGCACTGATCCGCCCGTTCAGTGACCTCCATGGCTCTGAGTAAGGCATTCATTTCCTCAATGGTGAGCTTTCGGTTGGCTCGAACCGAGCCATAGCAAGCCATGGTGGCCAGCAGATGATCCAACGCTTCCTCGACCAAACCACTTGTCCCGACTTGGGCCAATTCGGTGAGCACATCACCCACCAGTTCAATCGATTGTTTTTGGGACAAGAGACTGGGCAAAGCCCGAATGACCATCTCCCCAGGGCCAGCTGCGGATAGATCAAACCCCAGCTGTTCCAGCGCCTCCATGTGCTGCTCATAGGCCCCGATTTGCGGACCAGTGAGTGTCAGCTGCGTCGGCACCAATAGTCGCTGCGACTGAACTTTGTCCTCTTGCCACGCCACTTTAAGTTGCTCATAGACAATGCGCTCATGGGCTGCATGCATGTCGACTAGGATCAGCCCATCGCGGTTTTCGGCCACGATAAAGATGCCGTGTAATTGCGCCCGAGCATAACCCAGAGGAGGAATCTCCTCGCCCACCGCGTCATCGCTCTGACCCAACTGGCCCGGCGAGCCCTCAGGCTGAATCAGCCTCTGGTACTGACCCAGTGTCTCAGCACTGCCAAGCCCTAAAGGTCGCTGGCCTGATACCAGTCCCTCACCACCAGATGAGGCCCAGTGGCTTGGCCGGCCCCCTGCAATGGTGTCTCCGAAGGGTTGCTGTGACCTTGGATCATCAGCAGCTGTCGGATCTGTCGGCCTCCCCTGTGGCTTGGTGTCTGCCAAGGCATGATGCAAGCTAGAGAACAAGAAATCATGCACACGCCGAGACTCTCGAAATCGAACCTCCGTTTTTTGGGGATGTACATTCACATCCACGGCCTCTGGATTGATGGCCAAATGCAACACAAACGCCGGATGTCTCCCATGAAACAGCACATCCCGATACGCTTGTCGGATGGCGTGGGCGACCACACGGTCTTTGACCAATCGGCCATTGACAAAGAAAAACTGCATGTCTGCTTGAGATCTGGAAAAGGTGGGCTTGGCAATCCAACCGCTTAGAAACAAATCCTCGTGGGTTCTTTGAATGTCCACGGCATTGTCTAGGAATGCCTCTCCAAAGACCTGGCCAATGCGTCGCGTGACCTGCTGAGGCTCGCTGGCTGGATTCAATTGCCGCACAACGCGTTGGTTGTGATAAAGCTCAAATCCAATCGACATGTGCGCCAATGCCATGCGACGGATCACGTCATCAATGTGGCCAAACTCTGTCTTTTCCGTTCGCATGAATTTTCGCCGCGCCGGCGTATTAAAAAACAGATCTTTCACATCGACGGTTGTGCCTTTGGGCTGGGCCACTGGCGCGACTTCTCCCAGCTCGCCTTCTGCTGCTAGGATCTCAAAGCCGCTGCTTTGACCCTCGGGCTTGGAAGCCAGGCGAAAGCGAGACACCGATGCGATGGAAGCCAGAGCCTCGCCCCTAAATCCAAGACTCGCCACCGCCTCGAGATCAGCCAGCGAGCTGATTTTGCTGGTCGCATGAGGACTCAGAGCCAATCGCAACTCCTGCTCAGGTATGCCCGCCCCATCATCATGCACTTTAATGCGGGCCATGCCCCCAGACTCGACATGCACTTCAATGCGACGAGCACCCGCATCAATCGCATTTTCAACGAGCTCTTTCACGACAGAGGCTGGACGCTCGACGACTTCGCCGGCAGCTATTTGGTTAATTAGGTGTTGATCAAGGGCACGAATGGACATGCCACAAAGTGTAACCCCACTTGAAGGTTATGAGCCGGCCGGAATGACCAAAACAGCGCCAGGTCGAATCAAATCACCATCGATATTGTTGCTGGCCCGAAGGTCATTGACGCTCACGCGATGCTGCTGAGCGATCACGCCCAAGGTATCACCCTGCTGAACGATGTAACGTTGCTCTGAGCGATGGGCGGCATACCAGGTGCCTTGTGGCGCTGTTCGCATGAAGTGTTGATGAATCCCTTGTGCCAAGGCATTGGCCACTTTCTTCCGATGGTGAGCGCTATTGAGGTTCTGCTCATCTTGCGGGTTTGAGATAAAACCGACTTCCACCAATACGCTAGGCACATCAGGCGAACGGAGCACCACAAAATTGGCACTCTCCACCCGCTTGCGGTGCCGGCGCCCCACCGTACCCAATTGGTTGAGTAAGTTTTCAGCCGCAAGGGCGCTGTATTCAAGCGTCGCACTTTGAGACAAATCCAACAACACGGAACTCAATACATCGTCACCACGGTCTAATTTCACGCCCCCAATGAGATCGGCCTCGTTTTCACTTTTTGCCAACATACGAGCCGCCTCAGATGAAGCTCCCCGTTGCGACAAAATGTAGACTGAGCTTCCTCTGACGCGGAAGTCTCTGAACGCATCTGCGTGGATGGAGATAAACAAATCGGCTTCGGCCTGACGTGCGCGTTGATAGCGCTCGCCCAAGGGGATGAAGTAATCTCCAGTTCGAAGCAAAACACCTTGGACACCTGGCATGGCATCGAGCCGCTTTTTAAGCTCTCGAGCGATTTCTAGGACCACCGTCTTTTCGTAACTGCCTGATGGACCGATGGCACCGGGATCCTCCCCGCCGTGCCCAGCATCAATGGCCACGATCATTTTGCGCTCGCCAGTTTGCGCGGTTTGCACTGCTTGCCGGACCCGTTCGGCGGCCGGCACAACATCCTCGGGCACTAGGTCCACCACCAAACGATGGCCATAAGCGCCGGCGGGTGTGAGCAAAAAGCTTTGTGGCTTGGCCCGGGCGCCGAGATCGAACACCACGCGCAGATCGGTCCCTTGCCGAATCCCATGGCGCACGTTCGTGATCAAGTCCGTTTTCTTCGAGGGTAAGGCCAGCTCACCGGCCAAGCGGGTGTTCTGCAAGTCCACCACCACCCGATGAGGGTCATCGAGTTCAATGATTCGATAGTCAACCGACTGGTCAAGATCAAACACCACGCGGGTGCCATCCGGGCCAGACCAGAGACGGAGATTCTCCACCGATTGAGCGCTGGCAGCATGCCCAACGCACCACAGCAAAAGCGCTAAGCTGATTCGTTGCCAGGTCGGTCTGATCCCAAAAAGTTGTCTCATGGCCCAATAAAACCTGCGCTCTAGAAATAACGACTGAGCCCGATGATGAACAAAAAAATAGAAAAAGTCAAGAGATACCGATAGATAGCGTCTTTTTTTCGAAGCTACTTTGGGGATGACCAGCAAGTCACTGGTTTGTAGATGGCAAAAAGGCCCTCGGATCCACCGCATCTCCATTGCGACGCACTTCAAAATGCAGCTGCCACTGGCCATCGGTGTTTTGTCCCACCTCGGCGATCGGGGCGCCGGCCTCTACCCGCATGCCCTCGTCCACCAGACGCTTGCTGTTGTAGCCATAGGCAGAAAGCAGCGTGGGCGAGTGCTTGATGATCACCAACTCACCATAACCGATCAGAGCCGTCCCGCTATAGACCACCTCACCATCGGCGGCCGCCACCACCACATCACCGGCAGCACCGTTGATACCCAGCCCGCGCCGAGTCGCCGAGGGATTAAACGCACGCTCGACCGCCCCGTCGAGCGGCCATTGCCAATCCAAGCCCTCCACTCGGCGCGTGGGCGCATCGGCTTGATCCGCGCCTGCAACCACCAACGTGTCCGTCTTTGGCTCTGCGGTGGGCCGAACCTGAAGTTCGGCCGACCGCACTTGACTCGGCGGCACTTGACTCAGCGGGCGGGTTTCATTGATGCGGGGCGTCTGCGTAGACCTTGCATCACGAGTGACAGCGACACGGCGCCCCACTGGCCGCCGCAGACGAAGCTCGTCACCTTGACGAATCACATAGGGCGATGGAATGCCATTCCAAGCGGCCACCTCTTGCCAATCCAGTCCATAGCGAAAAGCGATGGAATACAAAGAATCCCCCGCCCGGACGGTGTAGGTGGCCGGTGCGATGGCGCTCGCTGTGCCACTTAAGCCCGACCGATGAACCACTGGCGCAGGCGTTGTACTCGCACAGCCGGTCAACCACAACAAGGCCACCACCAAGGCCAGCCCCACCACGGCCCAACCGATGCGATCGACCCATGAACGCAAGTGCTCAGCTGCGCGTTCGCCACCGGCATAAATAATGCCTGCCACCATATAAAAACGAGAGGCTCGACCAATCAATGCGCCGGCCACAAAGCCCAACCACGGCATGCCCAATGCCCCAGCGGCGATCGTGATGAGCTTAAAAGGAATGGGAGAAAACCCAGCCAAAATTACAAACCAGATGCCGTAGTTTTCAAAGGCTTCGACGGCCTGGTCATAGGCACCGACATAGCCGGCGCGTTCTATCAAGGGCATGATGAGCTCAAGTGCCCAGTATCCCAACAAATAGCCAATCACGCCGCCAATGACCGAGGCCAACGTGGTCATCCCAGCCAACCACCAGGCCCGAGCTCGATTGGCAAGCACCATCGGTGCCAACATCACATCCGGCGGAATGGGAAAGAAAATAGACTCCGCCATGCTCATGCCCATCAGATACCGCTCAGCATGCCGGTGCCGAGACCACATCAGTACGCGGTCATAAATGGGTGTAAAGATCGCGACCACCTAAGCCACTCCTTCAAGCAATGGCACGAAGCTCACCTGCCCTAACTCTGTTCGCTCCAAGCGCCCATTCACGCGCTTGACCTTGATCAAGCGCTGATGCTCATTGACTTGCTCGGGCGCGACCAAGATGCCACCTTCAGCCAACTGATCATAGAGCGCTTGGGGCACTTGACCACCGGCTGTCACCACAATGGCATCAAAGGGCGCTTGCGATGGCCAACCACCCAAACCATCTTGATGGCGCGCCAAAATATTGTGCAAACCCAAGCGATGAAAGCGCTGCTTGGCTAAGCGCGACAACTCTGCAATGCGTTCTGTGGTGAACACCTGCTTGGCCAGCTGAGCCAGTACCGCCGCCTGATAGCCTGAGCCGGTGCCGATTTCCAGCGCTTTTTGAGGAAGCACCTCACCACAGACAGCCGAGGTCATCAATGCCACCACCTGAGGCTGCGAGATGGTTTGACCTCGCCCAATGGGCAAAGCAGAGTCCTCATAGGCACGCGAGGAGAGCGCTTCATCAACAAACTGATGGCGCGGTGTCACTGCCATGGCTTGCAGCACCCGCTCATCGGTGATGCCGGCTTCTCTGAGTCGGTCGATCAACCGAGCGCGGGTGGTATTCGAGGTCATCCCAACACCAACGGCCTTAGGGTGAACAACGCCATGCATGAGCCGAGCCTCAGTCGTTGCCTTGATTCAATCGCTCGATCCATTGACTGACTTGATCGAGTGCTTGATAGCGGGTCAGATCGACATGAATCGGGGTCACCGATACGTAACCTTGGCGGATGGCATTGAAGTCCGTTCCCGGACCATTGTCTTCCTCACCACCCGGTGGCCCCACCCAGAAAAATTGGCGACCCCTGGGGTCTTGAACTGGAATGACATCTTCGGATCGGTGGCGATGGCCCAAACGGGTGGTTTCAAAGCCCTTGATCTCACTCCAAGGCAAGTTCGGGACATTGATATTCAAAATCGTATCGGCAGGCAGAGGCTCATGCTGTAATTGACGCATCAACATCGAAGCGGCCAGTGCAGCAGTTTCGTAATGGGTTGGACCCTCAGGGCCATAAACCAATGAGACGGCGATGGCGGGGAGACCCAGGAAACGACCTTCCATGGCAGCGGCCACCGTCCCTGAGTACAGCACATCATCGCCGAGGTTCGCTCCTGCATTGATGCCAGAGATGACCATGTCTGGTTCATCCGATAACAAACCGGTGATCGCGACGTGAACACAATCGGTGGGCGTACCGAACACCTTGTAGCGCCCCTCTTCTAGCGACTCCACCCGAATGGGCTGATCAAGTGTCAGCGAGTTAGACGCACCTGAGCGATCTCTGTCGGGGGCCACTACCGTGACTTGATCGCAATGCCGAGCGATCTCTTCTGAGAGGAAACGGATGCCTCGAGCGTAGAGCCCATCGTCATTAGAAATCAGAATATGCATGTTGTCATTGCCTTGCCAAAACAGACACTATAATGGAATCCGAGGCCTCAATCAGCAACCAAGGGCGAGATTTCATGTCAATCGACGAAGACGATGTCGCACTTTTTCGATCAGCAGTCGGCCCCGTTGAGAAAAAGGTCAGGCCTGAGCGTGATCACTCTCGTCCAAAAGCCCCGCCCCCAAAACCCAAACAGCGCGCCCTCGATGAGCAAGCGGTGATGCATGAGCTGGCTCATGGCCACTTTGATTTCAATGCCGTCGAGACGGGTGAAGAAATCAGCTACCTTTCAGAGGGCCTCAATCAACGGGTCTTAAAACGCCTCCGACGGGGTCATTGGCGAGTAGAAGAGTCCCTCGATTTGCATGAGATGACGGTGAAAGTCGCCACCAATGCCCTCCGTGAGTTCTTGGCTGAAGCGCAGCGTGCGGGGCTGACTTGCGTCAAGATCATTCATGGCAAGGGCTTGAGATCTGGCCCCGATGGCCCGAAACTCAAGCGCATGAGCGCTGGCGTCTTGGCTCGTCACAGTGGCGTCCTGGCCTTTGCTTCTGCCCCTCACCACGATGGCGGCACCGGTGCGGTCTATGTGCTATTGCGAACTCGGACATAAATGTTGGATCCCAATCTCATTGGCATTGGTGCACTGATTGGACTGATCGCTTGGTGGGTGAGCTCAGTCAGGGCGCGTGAGCGTGCCGTCGATCTGGCCAGGCGCTTTTGCTCGCTCAATGAGTGGCAGTTATTAGACCAAACGGTGAGCTTAAAATCGGCATGGCCCTGCCAAACCTCAAACGGCTGGCGCCTGTTGCGTCGCTATAGCTTTGAATTTAGCCAGGATGGTGGAAACCGGCATCGTGCCATTCTAAAAATGCTCGACGGCCAAGCCCAAGAAATCATCACCGACCCGCACCTGAAGCCATAAGCGGTCAGCCCCGAACAGTATCTTTAAAACAATGAGGTCTGAGTTACTTGATCACTCGAAGAGAGGGTCCCTTGCTGGGCTTAGATTCTTCGCCGTCAGCATCCGAGTCTGTCGATTGATCCGACGAGGGTGATGGCCCATCAGATTCCTCGGGAAAGGCCATGCCGCGACCATTTTCGCGCGCATAGATCCCCTCTACCGCAGCGATGGGTATCCAGACCGCCTGTGACACACCACCGAAACGGGCCACAAAGCTCACGCCGTCATTGTCCATGACCAGATCTCTGATCGCGCTGGGTGAGACATTGAGCACCACCTGGCCATCTTGAATGGCTTGTGGTGGTACCTCAAGGCCAGGGGCTTCACCGGTGACCAACAAATGGGGCGTTAGATTGGAATCAACAATCCACTCATGCATGGCCCTTAATAAATAGGGCTTGGTTGAGGGCATTCCATCACTGCTCATGGCTTTGGGGACTGACTCGAGGGCATCAAGCGCCCATGCGGAGTTCACGCTCAACCGAAGTGAGGCTTCTCTGGAACGCATCGAGCTTGAACATGCGCTCCATGTACTTGTTGAGGTTGGGACATTGACGCACGGTGAGGCGAACCTCATAGGCTGGCAACCGCCACAACAAGGGCGCCAAGGCGCAGTCGATCAGCGTGAGCTCATCATGGAGAAAGTAAGGCGCCAGAGCAAATAAACCATCAGACTCAATCAAGGTCTCACTCAAATGCTGTCGGGCACTGGCGATGCGTTTTTCACCTGTGGAGGTCTCAATGACTTTGCCCATCTCGATCATGTCACGGCTGATGCGGTACATCCCCAGCCGAAGCCTCGAGCGCGACACGGGATCAATGGGCATCAATGGGGGATGCGGATAGCGCTCATCGAGATAATCGGCCACCACCCAAGTGCCATACAAAACCATATCTCGATCGACCAGAGTCGGGGTTTCGCCGTACGGATTGAGTTCAGCCAGATCGGCCGTGGCGGCCCGGTCTTGCTCAACATGGATGATCTCCACGTTGATTCCTTTGACCGCCAGCACAAATCGAATGCGGTGGCAATCCAAACAGTTCTCCGAAGAATACAATGCCATCATAATCGGGTCACTCCGTTCAGCATTGACGTCTTAGGATGCATTCAAAAAACCACCGACTGACAACGCATCATCCTTATTTTTTGATGTCTTTCCAGTACTCGTGGTACAGAAGATACGACAAGAAGGTAAATAATGCCAGAAACAATAGAACCCAAATACCCAGGCGCTGCCGCTTCAATACCGCAGGCTCAGCAATATATTGCATGAATGCCACGATGTCTCGAATGGCATCATCATAAGCACTTGGAGACAAAGTGCCCGGTTGATCAAGCTCTAAGCTCGCCACTTTTACTTCCATGGCACCCGTTTCATCTTCGACCATTTCCATCACTGGCCGCTGAATGCCTTGCAGCTCCCAGAGCACGTGCGGCATGGCTGGGTTTGCAAGCACCGTGTTGTTCCAACCATCTTCGGTGAGGTAGTAGCTTCGTAAGAAGGTATAAATCCAATCTGGACCTCGAGATCGGGCCGTCAAGCTCAAATCAGGAGGTGATTTCCCGAACCACTCAGCTGAGGCCTCATAAGGCATCGACGAGATCATGTAATCACTGACCTCGAGACCGGCAGGCACCAAAAATTCTTGGATTTGGTCTTCGGTGAGATCCAAGTCTTCTTCCATCCGCTTGTACCGCATGTACTTGGCCGAATGACACGCCATGCAGTAGTTAGCAAATAAGGCAGCCCCCCGCTGGACCGAGGCGAGATCAAAGACATTCGCTCCAGAGGCATCCAAATTGCCTTTGGGTGCCGCACCGACAGAAGAGACCACAGCGAAGCTAAGCGCTAGGGATACGATCAAGCATTTCAACGTCAACAGACCTCTATTCATGACGAGGACACCCTCTCTGGCACCGGCTTGGTCGCCTCTAGACGCGTCCAGATAGGCATCAAAATAAAGAACGCAAAATACACGAAAGTCCACAGTCTCAGCTCAAACGTGCTTGAGTCTTGCGACAACCCCAGCATGCCCAATCGAATGAAGGCAATTACGAAGATGGCGAGCGCGACCTTCGAAGGCCAACTGCGGTATCTCAAGGAGCGCACAGGCGAGCGATCCAACCAAGGCACGATGTACAAGATCAATACCGAAACGCCCATCAAGATCACACCCATCAACTTGTCTGGCACCGCCTGCAAAATGGCGTAGAACGGCGTGAAATACCAAACCGGCGGGATGTGGTCTGGCGTCACCAATGAATTGGCCTGCACAAAGTTATCGGGCTTTAAGAACTTTCCACCAAACTCAGGCGCAAAAAAGACAATGAAGGCCGCCAAGGTAAGAAAGACCCCGACGCCAAAAATATCTTTGATGGTGTAGTAGGGATGGAAGGGAATGCCATCCAGCGGCCGTCCCGCCGAGTCTTTCTTGGCCTTAATGTCCACGCCTTCAGGGTTGTTTGAACCCACCTCATGCAGCGCGGCCAAATGCAACACCACCAGCCCAACCAAGACCAAGGGCAAGGCCACCACATGGAGAGCGAAGAAGCGGTTCAAGGTCGCATCGGCAACAAAGTAATCGCCTCGGATCCATTCCACCAGCGCTTCACCGATGTAGGGCACAGCACCGAACAGCGAAATGATCACCTGAGCGCCCCAGTAAGACATTTGGCCCCACGGCAGGACATAGCCCATGAATGACTCGGCCATCAGCACCAAGTAAATGGTCACACCCAAAATCCAAACGATCTCTCTGGGCTTTTGATAAGAGCCATACATCAGCGCGCGGAACATGTGCAGATAGACCACCACGAAAAAGAGCGAGGCGCCGGTCGAGTGCATATACCGAATCAACCACCCCCACTCCACATCGCGCATGATGTATTCCACGGAGGCAAAGGCGGTCTCTGCACCTGGCTTATAGTGCATGGTCAAGAAGATGCCAGTCAGCAGCTGATTGGCCAAGACCAGCATTGACAAAGAACCAAAGAAGTACCAGAGGTTGAAGTTCTTGGGTGCGTAATACTCGCTGATGTGCTTTTTCCAGAAATCAGAGACTGGCAAGCGCTCATCAACCCAGTTACCGATTGAGTTCATCAATTGATTCATGATTTAGGCCACTCCCTCAGGATTAATACCAATCACCACATGCTCCTCATCTGAGAACGAATAAGGTGGAACCAAAAGATTCAAAACGGCCGGCACGCCCGTGTAGACACGACCGGCTAGGTCAAACATTGACCGGTGACAGGGACAGAAAAAACCACCCTTCCAGTTCTCATCAAAAGGCTGTGCACCGACCTCTGGGATGACACGAGGAATGCAACCTAAGTGGGTACAGTGCATGTTTACAACCAAAATATCTGGCCGAAGCGAGCGGTACTCGTTTTGCGCATAGGCAGGTTGCTGGGGGATGTCTGATTCCGGATCGCGCAGACGATCCGTTAGGCTCGGCAACTGCGCCAGCATATTCTCCGTGCGACGCATGATGCCAATGGTCTGTCCACGCCACTGCACGCGGGTGATCTGACCAGGCTCTAGGGTGCCGATGTAGACCTCAACCGGTGCACCAATCACTTTTGCCTTATCACTGGGCCTTAGGGTCGCCAAAAATGGCCAGGCGGCCGCGCCCACACCCACGGCGCCGACCACACCGGTCGCAGCACCCAGCAAACGACGCCTCGATGGATCCTCAGGCGCACGAACTGAGGCCAATGGTTCTGTTTCAGACATCAAAGACTCCACAGCTATTGATCAAATGATGAGACCAATTATACTGCCAGAAGCAATTTTTTTGTATGCCAAAGACCCTAAACACTGGATAAATGCCTTGTCCCGACTGATTTTTTTCGTTGCACAATTCGTGATTCTCGGCTTGGCCGTGGCTTTTGTTGTGGTTTGGATTCGCCCAGAGCTTTTGCCTGCCCGCCCGATGGTGGCCCCTGCGACCCAAACTTATGCGCCCGCCGTGAATCAAGCCGCGCCCTCGGTGGTCAGCATTTACACCCGCACGATGGTCCAAGAGCCTTTGGCCCTTCGGAGCACCAACCCGCTGTTTCGGGCACTCAATCGGGATCGAATGATCACTCGGCCGCGAAGTGGCCTGGGTTCGGGCGTGATCCTGGATGCGACTGGGCACGTGGTCACCGCGCGACATGTGATCGCCGACGTCGATGACATCGCGGTCGCTCTGTGGGATGGGCGGGTCGCCGAGGCCCAAGTGGTGGGCACTGACCCAGACACTGATCTGGCCGTTTTAAAAATTGACTTAGATGATCTGCCCAGCGCTCAGTTTGCGTTGGAGCGCCTACCTCGAGTCGGTGATGTGGCACTCGCCATTGGCAATGCCTTTGGCCTCAATCACACCGTGACCATTGGCATCATCAGCGCGTTGGGTCGAGGGCAGTTAAACCTCACCAGCCTTGAGAACTTTATGCAAACCGACGCTGCTATTAATGCCGGCAATTCAGGTGGTGCGCTCATTAACGCCCAGGGTGAGGTGATCGGCATCAATTCGGCCTCTTTAAGCCAAACCATGGGCGCCCAAGGCATTGGATTTGCGATTCCAGCACCCATTGTTCGGACCGTGGCCGACCAAATCATCGAATATGGCCAAGTCCAGCGTGGCTGGATCGGTGTTCAGCTGATGGATGTGCCACTGCCTCTGGCAGGACAAGGTGGCGCTTGGATTGGGGGTGCTCGCCTGATTGAAGTCACGCCTGGAGGTCCCGCCTCGGAGGCTGGCCTGGTCGAGGGTGATGTCATTGTGGCAGTAGACGGCGAGCCCATCACCGATGCGCGGGTCTTGAGCTTCGAGATCGCTCAATCTCCGCCAGGCACCGTGTTAGAAGTCGACATCGCGCGTGCCAATCAGCGCTTCACCACTGAGCTCTCTGTCGAGCAGCAGCCGCAACCTTAAGTCACTTTAGGTCCTCGGCAAGGTCACGCCCCGCTGACCCATGTACTTACCCGACCGGTCCGCGTATGAGGTCTCGCAGACCTCATCGGATTCTAGAAACAGAAACTGCGCCACACCCTCGTTGGCATAAATCCTCGCGGGCAATGGCGTGGTGTTGGAAAACTCCAAGGTGACGTGCCCTTCCCACTCAGGCTCAAGCGGGGTGACATTGACAATGATGCCGCAGCGGGCATAAGTGGATTTGCCCAAGCAAATGGTCAAGACATTTCGAGGGATTTTGAAATACTCCACCGTCCGCGCGAGTGCAAACGAGTTTGGGGGAATGATGCAAACATCGCCTTTGACATCGACAAAGCTGTCTTGATCGAAGGCCTTAGGATCGACCACGGCTGAGTTGATGTTGGTGAAGATCTTAAACTCATCGGCACAGCGCCCATCGTAGCCGTAGCTTGAGGTGCCATAGGAAACGAGTTTGTGGCCCTCGGCATTGGTTTTGATTTGGCCAGGCTCAAACGGCTCAATCATGCCGTGCTCCTCGGCCATGCGACGAATCCATCGATCTGATTTGATACTCACTGCAGGTGACCTTCCTTATCTATTCCACAATTTTTATTTTCGGCATCCGAACCTGTCGATTCCGAGACTGTTGGGCCAGTTCGGCCCCGACCCGGCGCGCGATCTCTCCAAAGCGAACGCTTACCGGATGATCTGGGGCCTGCTGGATCAATGACTGACCCTCATCGGTCGTGCGACCCAATTGGGCATTCAATGGCACCTGGCCGAGTAAATTAATGCCAGTCTCTTTTGCAATTTGTTCACCACCGCCGTGGCCAAAGATGGCTTCTTCTTCGCCACAATGGCGACAAATATAGGTGCTCATGTTTTCGACCACACCCAGAATAGGAATCTTAACCTTATTAAACATCGCCACGGCGCGCCTGACATCATCTAAGGCCACGGCCTGAGGCGTGGTGACCGTGACCACCCCCGCCACCGGCACCCGCTGTGACAGCGTCAATTGAATGTCTCCCGTACCTGGCGGCAAATCCAGTATCAGGTAATCCAGTCCAGACCACTGGGTTTGGTTGAGCATTTGTTGAAGCGCCTGAGTGGCCATGGGACCCCGCCAAATCATGGCCTGATTGGTATCGACGAGCACCCCAATCGACATCACCTGCAAGCCCAATGCCTCCATCGGTAGGATTTGGTTTTGGCCATGGGTTTTGGGAGAGCCTGACAATCCCAACATTCTGGGCACGCTGGGGCCATAGATATCGGCGTCTAGAAGCCCGACGCGGGCTCCCTCGTTTTGCAGCGCCAGGGCCAAGTTCACCGCCACGGTAGATTTACCAACCCCGCCCTTCCCTGAGGCCACTGCAATGATGTTGCGGACCCCGTCCAACGGCGCCAAGCCCCCTTGGACCGCGTGTTGCAAAATCTCTGAGCGAATATCCACGCTGACGGCATGGATCCCATCGACGGCGCACAGTGCCTCGGTAAGCGCCTGCTCGATGGCAGCCACCCCGTGTTTGGCGGCATATCCGAGCACCAGCTCAATGGCCACCTTGCCATCGCGCACCGCCAAGGCCCGGACGGCCTCACCCAGCGGTGCACCTAAATTGGGATCGGTGACCGCTGAGGCTACCGCTTTGAGTTTCTGTTGGCTCTCGTCACTCAAGTGAGTCACCCTAAGTGTCAAAATGAAGTCTCAGTTATTGTAGCGAACCCACACTGAAACGACGGCCTGCCGTGCCATAATAAAAAAATGACTCAGCAGCGAAAAATCTTGGTCACAGCCGCCTTGCCTTATGCCAATGGCTCCATTCATTTGGGGCACATGCTCGAGTACGTGCAGACCGACATCTGGACGCGTTTCCAGCGCGCAATGGGTCATGAGGTGTGGTTTGCATGGGCCGATGATGCCCACGGGACCCCAATCATGCTGCATGCCAAAAAGCGAGGCATCGCGCCAGAGCAGCTGATTGAGGAAATGTCAGCCGAGCACCAAAAAGATTTTCAGGATTTCAATATTTCCTATGACGAGTTTTCTTCAACGCACACCCAGACCAACCAAGCATTGGTCGAATTGATCTGGGCTAGGCTGCAAGAAAAAGGGGCGGTCGACAATCGCACCATCTCACAATACTTCGACCCCGAGGCCAGCATCTTTTTGCCAGACCGCTTCATTCGAGGCACCTGCCCGCGTTGCCAAGCGACCGATCAGGCCGGTGACTCCTGCGATGCCTGTGGTGCCAGTTACGACCCCACCGACTTAATTGACCCGCACTCTGCCATCTCTGGTGCCACACCGGTGTTGAAAGACACCGAGCACTTCTTTGTCACGCTCGAGCAGTTTAGAGAGGGCCTGTCTGCATGGATTGACTCAGGCGCCGTGCAACCTGAGGTGGCCAACAAACTCAAAGAGTGGTTTGGTGAGGCGCTTCGCGATTGGGATGTCACCCGAGATGCGCCTTATTTTGGGTTCCCCATCCCTGGACAAACCGACAAATATTTCTATGTTTGGCTTGATGCCCCAGTCGGTTATCTGGCGAGTTTCAAAAACATCTGTCAGCGCGAGGGACTGGATTTTGACGCCTGGCTCTCGCCTGAGACCGATACCGAGATGCACCACTTTATCGGCAAAGACATCATTTACTTTCATTGCTTGTTCTGGCCAGCCATGCTCGAAGGCGCAGGCTTTCGCCAGCCCACCCAGGTGCACGCGCACGGCTTTTTGACTGTCAATGGCGCAAAAATGTCGAAGTCGCGCGGCACCTTCATCAAGGCAAGAACTTGGCTTGATCACATCAACGCCGACGCCTTGCGGTATTACTTTGCCGCCAAGCTCACACCCAGCCTAGGCGATATCGATCTATCGCTAGAAGACTTCAAAGCGCGGGTGAATTCAGATCTGGTCGGCAAACTTGTAAACATTGCCAGCCGCTGCAGTGGCTTCATCCACAAACTCGGCGATGGGCAACTCAGCAGCGCTCTACCCGACCCTGATCTCTACGCCCACTTCATCGAGCAACAGCGTGCCATCGAGACCGATTACGATCAGCTCAACTTCGCTGGCGCCATCCGCCAGATCATGGCTTTGGCAGATGAAGCCAATCAGTACATTGATCAACACAAACCGTGGCAAATGGCCAAAGAGGACAATCGAGAAGATGAGGTGGTGGCGATCTGCACGCAAGGCCTGAACTTATTTCGGGTATTGATCACTTGGTTGCAGCCGGTGATCCCCGCCACGGCCCATGAAGCATCCCAATTTTTAAACACCTCGATAGAGCACTTTGATGCCGTGAGCGAGCCACTGCTGAACCATTCGATCGAGAAATTCAAACCACTCATGCAACGGATTGAACAAACTCAGCTTGATCAAGTCATCGATGAGTCTCGGGAGTCTCTGACCTGATGGTTTGCTGAGGGCATCGACTCGACAGATAGGATCACGCAAAGGACAAGGCATCGATGGATTGGGTTTTCATTTTGATATCAGCCGCCTTAGTCAATAACTTTGTGCTGATTAAGTTTCTGGGATTATGCCCATTCATGGGCGTGTCTTCGAATATCGAATCGGCCATTGGCATGTCATTGGCCACGGCTTTTGTCTTGACACTGGCTTCTGTGGCCAGCCACATGATCTCAGTCCATGTCCTCATCCCATTGGAGCTCACTTATCTCTCCACCGTGGCCTTTATCGTTATCATCGCAGGCCTGGTGCAATTGACCGAACTGTTCATGCGCCACGGCGCACCTTTATTGCATCGCGTGCTCGGGATCTATTTGCCTTTGATCACCAGCAATTGTGCCGTCTTGGGCGTGGCTTTGCTGAATCAACAACAGACCCATTCTTTGATTGAATCCGCCCTCTACGGCTTTGGTGCCGCTTTGGGTTTTGGAGTGGTCCTCATCGCATTGGCCGCAGGTCGCGAACGCTTGGCTTTAGCCGATGTGCCTGATGCTTTTAAAGGTGCACCGATTGGCTTGGTGACTGCCGGTCTAATGGCGCTGGCGTTCATGGGCTTTACAGGCTTTGCCAAGCTGTGAGCATGATTCCTAGCGTTCTTATTTTGACTCTGCTGACCGTTTCTGTGGTCGCACTGATTCTCTGGGTGAGTCGACGCTGGGGTGCAAACGATGACTCTGTGGTCGAACAAATCGATGCGCTGCTGCCACAGACGCAATGCGCCCAATGCGGCTATCCGGGCTGTCGGCCGTATGCCGAGGCCATTGCCTCGGGCGAGGCTGACATCAACCAATGCCCTCCCGGTGGTCAGGCCGGTGTCGATGCCTTGGCTGATTTGCTTGGCAAAGAATCCAAGCCGCTCAATGAAGAGCACGGCAGCCATAAGCCACCTGTAGTTGCGCTGATTGATGAAGACCGCTGCATCGGCTGCACGTTATGTATTCAGGCCTGTCCCGTGGATGCCATTTTGGGCGCACAAAAAATGATGCACACCGTCTTGGCCTCCGAGTGCACCGGTTGTGAGCTATGCATCGCACCCTGCCCGGTTGACTGCATCGACTTGGTGCCAGCCCAACGGCCCATGATTCATCCCAAACCCATGTCAATTGATATCCGGGTGCAGGCCTAATGTCAGTGAGCGTGCATGGCTTTTTTGGTGGCATGCCGCTGGCAGATCACAAAGCCATGGCCATGCAACGCCCGACTCAATCGATACCGGTTCCTGAGGCACTTTATCTGCCGCTTAAAGGCCATCGACATCAGCCTCTAGATCTCCACCAGATCACCGATCATCTGGCTGTGAGTGTTGGGCAACAACTGGCCGCTGGACAAACGCTCACTCGAGGGATGGGGGATGCCCACCCCAGGCTTCACGCCCCAGTTGCTGGCACATTCTTAGGCATCGTGTCGCGGCCGGCACTCAAAGACATGGGCCATGACGTGCCTTGCCTGCACATACAAACCGACCGCACACAAGCGCCCAAAAAACTGCCCGATGATTACCCACCCAACACGCCGCTGCCTGAGATCACGCCCGATGAGCTGATGGATCATTTGCAGAGAATGGGGATTGTTGGACTGGGTGGCGCCCAATTTCCAACCTCGGAGAAAATGCGACAGGCCTCAGGAGGCATCGATACCGTGATCTTAAACGGGGTGGAGTGTGAGCCCTACATTGCCTGTGATGAGGCCTTGATGCGGCACCGCCCTGGAACGATTGTCTTGGGTGGTCGCCTGTTGGCCAAGGCACTCGGTGCCAAGCGGCTCATTGTGGCTGTTGAGGACCCGCTCAAAGACAGCCATGGCTCGGTCAGCGATGGTTTTTTAGCATGCATTCAACCGCATCCATTGGACCCAGCGCTGGATATTGAGTTCATCGAAGTTCCCAGCATCTATCCTCAAGGGGCGGAGCGTCAGTTGATCAAGACGCTCACCAATCAAGAAGTCCCCTTCGATGGCCTACCCAAAGACATTGGGGTGATTTGTCTGAACGTGGCCACGGCCGCCAGCGTGGCCGATGCCGTGATTGAAAATACACCCCTGACCCATCGGTTGGTGAGCATCACCGGCCCCGGCATCCAAAACCCGTGCAATGTGTATGCGCCCATCGGCACACCCGTGACTGATCTGATCCATCAAGCCGGTGGCTTCAACTGCCCTGAATCCGAGATTGACCTCATCATCGGTGGCCCAGTCTCTGGACATACCGTGTCAGATCAGCGATCACCGATCGATAAAGGCAGTTTGTGTATCTTGGCGTTGACCCGAGCAGATAGACCGAACTCAGTCGGGTCAATGCCCTGCATCAACTGCGGGTTTTGTGTATCGGTGTGCCCAGCCCAATTGCTGCCCCAAACGCTGTTTAAATTGGCCAGCCAAGGCGCGCATGAAAAAGCGCATCAAATGGGCATGATGGATTGCATTGAGTGCGGGCTGTGTGCGGAAGTCTGCCCCAGTCATTTGCCATTGCTGGATTGGTACCGGCACAGCAAAGACCAATTGCGGGCCTTAGACATGGACCAACGAAGACAGGCCTTAGCCAAGGAGCGGTTTGAAGCCAGAAATCGACGGCTTGAGCAACGACAAGCGGAGCGTGAAGCCCGTAGGCAGGCTCGACGCGCGCGCCTGGAAGCCAACTCCAGTGCCCAATCAGAGATTGAGGCAGCCATTGCCCGAGCCCGTCAGAAAAAGGAAGGCGAGTCGTGATCGGACAGCGCGCGACCTTGCCCCACCGACCGGCCCGACGCAATGTCTCTCAGGTCATGGGCCAGGTATTGATCGCTCTACTGCCCGCGATCGCAGTCCATGCCTGGTTGTTTGGATGGGGCATCTTTATTCAGTTGGCCTTGGCCATTGGGTTTGCTCTGAGCTTTGAGGCCGTGATGCTTCAGCTGAGACAGCGTCCGGTGGGTGTGTATCTCAAAGACCTAAGCGCAGTGGTGGCGGCTGTGTTATTTGCATTAAGCATTCCACCATTGGCGCCTTGGTGGGTGTCCGGGGTGGGTATGTTCTTCGCCATCATCATCGCCAAACAGCTCTACGGGGGCATTGGCCACAATCTATTCAATCCGGCCATGGTCGGTTTTGCGGCTGTGATCATCGCTTTTCCGCTGGCACTGACTCAATGGGTCATTCCGCGAACACTGGCGCAGACGGTACCCGATTGGAACACCACCTGGGTGGCCATTTTGCAGGGGCCTCAGGCGCTCGGTGGAACTATGGATGCGATCTCGCAAGCCACGCCGCTGGACCAACTTCGCACGGGCCGATTGGATGGACAAACCTTATCTGAGATTGGCATCGATCCCATGTTTGGGCTTTTTGGCGCCAGCGGCTGGGAGTGGTTAGCGCTGGCCTATCTCATAGGCGGGCTGTATCTGATTGGGCAACGCATCATCACTTGGCATGTGCCACTGGCCGTCTTATTGGGCACCATCGTGATCACGCTGCCAGGTTGGCTAATGGACCCAGACTTGTTTCGATCACCGCTTCAGCAGTTGGCAGCGGGATCGTTGGTGATGTGTGCATTTTTCATTGCCACCGATCCGGTCTCTGGCTCGAGTACGCCCAAAGGAAAAATTATTTTCTCTATTGGCGTGGTGGTCTTAACGCTGGTGATTCGCGCCTGGGGCGGATTCCCAGATGGCGTGGCTTTCGCAGTGCTCCTGATGAATATGTTTGTGCCATTGATCGACCGCTACACGGTGCCAAGAATTTTTGGCCACCCCAAACACAAGCGAGATGAGACTAGAAGCGTCCGATGATTCAGACACTCATCAAAACCGTCATGCTGACGCTGGTCTTTGCCGGCCTTTTGTCCGGTGTTCACCGGCTCACCGAAGACCGCATTGAACAAGAAAAACAGGCACACATTGCCCAGCAGCTCGCCTCGATTCTTCCAGACGGTTTCTTTGATCCGCCCCTCGTGACGCTTGAAGAGCCTTTGATGCTGGTTGAGGCCCAGCAAGAGGCCACTGTGCATCTGGCCTACCAAAATCAAGTGCCGAAGGCCGCCTTGATTGACTGGACCACACCCGATGGCTACAACGGCAATATTCGACTGGTCATCGCCATCGATCCCGACGGCGAGCTGATCGCTGTGCGCGTGTTGGATCACCGAGAAACGCCTGGGCTGGGTGATGCCATTGAACACACCAAGAGCGACTGGATTGATCAATTTGCTGGACGTTCGCTCACTGACCCTCCACCCAATCGTTGGCAAGCCAATCGCTTAGGCGGTGAGTTTGATACCATCAGCTCAGCGACCATCACCTCAACTGCAGTCATCGAGGCCATTGCATTGACTCTAGAGACCTATGAGCAAGAACGGGACCGTCTTTGGGCCAATGCCGCCAGCCAGCACCAGTCAACGACCGATGAGTGAAGCCAACCCAACATCCATTTGGCGCCAAGGTCTATGGGATAACAACCCAGGTCTTGTCCAATTGCTTGGGCTGTGTCCTTTGCTGGCTGTCACCACCAATGCGGTCAATGGCATTGGCCTTGGGTTGGCGACGGTGTGTGTCTTGGTGATGACCAACACCCTAGTCTCTTTGATCCAGCATCAGATCCGACGCGATATTCGGATTCCTTTGTTTGTGTTGATTATTGCCTCGGCTGTCACGGTGGTGGAGCTTTTGCTACAAGCCTACTTTTATGAGCTGAGTCGAACGCTGGGCATTTTTATTCCCTTGATTGTCACCAACTGCACCATCTTGGCTCGAGCCGAAGCCTTTGCCTCCAAGCAACCGGTGGGCTTGGCCATTCAAGATGGTTTGGCCCAAGGCATTGGGTTTGCTTTGGTGCTGATTGTCTTGGGCGCAGGAAGAGAGCTGATTGGCCAAGGCACAGTGTTTGCCAATGCAGACAACTTGCTCGGTCCATGGGCGTCTGCACTCACCCTGACAGTTTCGGCCAACAATCAAGGTTTATTGCTGGCCCTTCTGCCCCCGGGTGCTTTTATTGGCTTGGGGCTGTTGGTCGCTGCCAGACAGTACTGGGTGAGACGCTCATCGCTCCAAGAAAAATCAGACAATGAGGTAGCCGACATTGGCCAGCATGACCAAAGCCCAGCGTGAGATTTTTTTTGAGCGCTTAAGTGAGCTCAACCCCAACCCCACCACTGAATTGAAATTTTCGACGCCGTTTGAGCTGTTGGTGGCGGTCACTCTATCGGCACAGGCCACAGATGTGGGGGTCAATAAAGCCACCGACAAATTATTCAAAGTCGCCAACACCCCCGAAGCGATTCTGGCTTTGGGTGTCGAGGGCTTGAAAGACTACATTAAGACCATTGGTTTATTTAACAACAAAGCCAAAAATGTGATAGCCACCTGCCAACAGTTGATTGAAAAACATCAAGGCGAAGTCCCATCAGAGCGCGAAGCTCTCGAAGCACTCCCAGGCGTTGGGCGAAAGACCGCCAATGTGGTTCTCAACACGGCCTTTGGCCAACCCACCATGGCCGTCGATACCCATATCTTCCGAGTCTCCAACCGAACGGGTTTGGCACCCGGTAAAACCCCTTTGGCCGTTGAGAAAGCCTTGCTCAAGCGCGTGCCGGAGCAATACCTTTTGAACGCTCACCATTGGTTGATTTTGCATGGGCGATACACCTGTAAGGCCAGAAACCCAGACTGTGCGCACTGCCCGGTCGTGGATGTGTGTCGTTGGAAAGACAAGAAGAAATACCTCAAAGAGAAATCATGAGGCCATGCTCGATTGAGTCTCATCTCACCGGTCTCAAGGCAGTATCATAAGGGCACACTGTCTGCTGTAAAGTCCTTTCAATGAATGTAGATGCAACCGAACTGACTCAGCGCTTCCGGGGCTTCCAGCCCGTGGTGGTTGATGTTGAGACCGGTGGATTCGATCCCAAAACCGACGCCTTGCTGGAGCTGGCGCTTTGCATCATTCATATGGATGAAGAAGGCTGGCTGCAACCGGGGGAGGTGATGGTTAGACACATTCATCCATTCGAGGGTGCCAACATCGAAGCTGCCGCCCTAGAATTTAATGGCATTCGGCCCGATCACCCGCTGCGCCCTGCCGTGACCGAGGACGTTGCACTTCGCGAGTTGCTGACACCGGTCAGGCAGGCCTTAAGAGACAATCAATGCAAACGTGCGGTCTTAGTCGGACACAACGCCCATTTTGATCTAGGCTTTTTAAACGCCGCGGTCGAGCGGGTCGGTTATAAGAGAAACCCGTTCCATCCCTTTAGCTGTTTCGACACCGCCACCTTAGGTGGTCTTGCCTTTGGCCAAACGGTTTTGGCACGTGCCGTGGCAGCTGCAGGGCTTGACTGGGAGGGCTCACGGGCCCATTCTGCCGCTTATGACACGGAGAGAACGGCGACCTTGTTTTGCACCATTTGTAACCGCTGGCGACAGTTGCAGAGTCTGGAGATGGACTGACCTCGGTGCTTGGACTTAGATAAGCTAACTCAAAGCCAGCAGGACTCATAAAGTCAGAATTTCACAAGCTTGGACAGTGAGGGCTGGCATAATAGGACTAAACCGATCCTATATGATCGTTCTTTCTAACTTGAATTGATACTCACGAATACAAACAAAGGAGCCCGATATGCCCTTTACATTACCCGACCTCCCCTATGATCGCCACGCGTTGGAGCCGCACATCTCGGCAGAAACCCTAGATCTGCACTATGGCAAACATAACCAGACTTACGTGGACAAGCTCAATGGACTGATTGCAGGCACCGAATATGAAGGCAAAAGCCTGGAAGAGATTGTCAAAACCAGCAGCAATGGCATCTTCAACAACGCCGCACAAATGTCCAACCATGACTACTACTGGCAGTGCATGAGCCCCAACGGCGGAGGTGAGCCCACCGGCCGTTTGGCTGAGCTGATCAACCAGACTTTCGGTGATTTCGCCACATTCAAATCACAGTTCACAGACGCTGCCGTGAATGTCTTTGGTTCCGGCTGGGCTTGGTTGGTACAAACGCCCGCGGGTGAGATCGCCATTAAAACCACCAGCAATGCCGGCACGCCGATCACTGAGGGTGACACCGTTCTGCTGGCATGTGATATGTGGGAGCACTCCTATTACGTCGACTACCGAAATGTTCGTCCCAAGTACATGGAAGCATTTTGGTCTGTGGTGAACTGGGAGTTTGCAGCCGCTCAGCTAAACTGAGTGCGCGCATCGCCCATGAGGTAGCCTCAGGTGACTGAGACCCATCTGTTTGACACCTACGCTCGGATGCCCGTGGCATTCGAGCGTGGTGAGGGTGTCTGGCTGTTTGACACAGAGGGTCGGCGTTATTTGGATGCCTTGAGCGGCATTGCTGTGTGCAGCCTTGGCCACGCCCATCCGAGACTCACCGACGCGTTGTGTGATCAAGCGCACACGCTTTGGCACACCGCCAATGTGGCTCACCTGCCCTTGCAAGAACAGCTCGCTGAACAACTCTGTGACATCTCAGGGCTAGATCGAGTGTTTTTAGCCAACTCCGGCCTTGAAGCCGTCGAGTGCGCCATCAAGATCGCACGTCGGTATGCACACGAAAAGCACATTGAACAGCCCGCCATTTTGGTCGCCAGTGAGAGCTTTCATGGTCGGAGCCTCGCCTCACTGAGCGCATCTGGCAGCCCGGCCATCCAAGCGGGGTTTGGACCATTGGTGGGTGATTTTGTGCGCGTCCCTTTCGGTGATGTGGCTGCCGCCAAGCAGGCATTTGAAAGCCATCCAAACTTGGTCGCTGCCCTGATCGAGCCCATACAGGGAGAAGGTGGCGTGCGGGTCGCGCCAAGTGGCTACTTACAGTCGCTGCGTGATTTATGTGATCAGCACCATGCGCTGCTCATGCTAGACGAGATCCAATGCGGGATGGCACGGACTGGAAAATGGTTTGCCTTCCAACATGAGCCCGAACTCAAGCCCGATGTATTAACACTGGCCAAAGCTTTGGGCAACGGCATGCCGATTGGCGCGTGTCTGGCCACTGAATCGGTCGCGCGACTTATGCCTCCAGGCTCGCATGGCACGACTTTTGGTGGCAATCCATTGGCCTGTCGAGTGGGCTTGGAAGTATTGGCGGTGATGCATGAAGACCAGATCTGTCAAGGTGCAGAGCAAATGGGCAAACGGTTGCTGGATGGCTTGCGCATCAAACTCAGCGACCATCCGCATGTGGTGGAAGTGAGAGGTCGTGGTTTGATGGTGGGCATTGAGTTCGACTGCGATGTCACCGCACTCAAACAGGCCGCACTGGATGCGGGCCTCATTATTAATGTCACGCGAAGCACCATCATCCGCTT
This sequence comes from uncultured Wenzhouxiangella sp., assembly GCA_913057255.1. GTDB lineage: Bacteria > Pseudomonadota > Gammaproteobacteria > Xanthomonadales > Wenzhouxiangellaceae > Wenzhouxiangella. Next base: position 12,977 of record CAJXNU010000003.1, on the reverse strand, counting down.
ACTGCCACCTTTGATTATTGAAGCCAGCGAAGTCGACCAAATCGTTGAGACGCTGCATCGACTGATTGAGGCCCATTTCGCTGTCAGCCAAAGCGCATGATTCTCACCGTTGACAATATCCATCTAAGCTATGGCCGGCTCTCTGTGGTCCGCGGTCTAAGCTTTTCTCTCGCTCGAGGTGAAATCGGTTGTTTATTGGGCGCATCGGGCTGTGGCAAGACCACAGCACTCCGAGCCATCGCTGGGTTTGAGCGACTGTTGTCCGGTGAGATCCGAATCAACGATCAAGTGGTGAGCTCAGCCGATGATATGGTGGCGCCCGAGAAACGTAGCGTCGGCATGGTCTTTCAAGATCAAGCGCTGTTTCCTCACCTCAGAGTGATTGACAACGTAAGCTTTGGCCTCAGATCCTTATCCCGGGATGAGCGTTTCAGTCGCGTTGAGGGATTATTGGAACTGACGGGACTCACCGGCCTTGGACAACGCTACCCGCACGAATTATCCGGCGGTCAACAACAACGCGTGGCTTTGGCCCGGGCACTGGCACCCGAACCCGCTGTGCTGTTACTCGATGAGCCATTTTCCAATCTGGATACGGGGCTTCGACGTGGCTTAGGAGAGGAAGTCCGAGCCATCCTGAAAGAAAGAGGCACGGCGACCTTGTTGGTTACCCATGATCAAGAAGAGGCCTTTGCCCTAGCCGATCGGATTGGGCTGATGCAAGATGGGCGCATGCTGCAATGGGACAGCCCTTATGAGCTCTATCACCAGCCCGCCACGCCTTATGTGGCCGCGTTCACAGGACGTGGTAGCTACCTCAATGCCCGAGTGGAAGGCAACCAATTAATCCACGCGCTGGGGCGGTCATCGCTACCGGCTGACTGCCCTTCCGATGACGAACTGTTGTTATTGGTCAGGCCAGATGATCTCAGACTGGATGATCAGGGACTTCCGCTCAAAGTGGTGGCGCGTCAATTTCAAGGGGCCGATATTCTCTACCGCCTGGCGCTGTCGGATGGCACGCAGGTGGCAGCCTTATTTCCCAGCCACACCAACTATGTCGTCAATGAAGAGATTCGCGTGAGTTTGGTGCCCAAGCACCTCGTGGTCTTCCCGAAAGATCAACCCGCGGCTTTGATCAAACCAGTCAATCCCTGAGCGTCGATTGGATCAAGATAGGCCACGAGCTCACCGACTCGGTCTTTGAGTGACTCAAAATCATCCAGCAACCAAGTGGCATGGCCCACTTTCCTGCCCGCTCTGGCTTGTTTGCCATAGTCATGCCACGACAGGCCATCGAGTGCCAACATATCCTTGATGGGCATTTGGCCAATGAAATTGATCATCAAGGCACAGCCTCTGGCACGCGTCGCCCCCAGTGGAAGATCGGTGAGTGCGCGGAGATGATTTTCAAATTGCGAACACACCGCACCCTCAATGGTCCAGTGGGCTGAATTATGTACCCGCGGGGCCAACTCATTGACCACCAAACCTTCCGCTGTCACAAAGAACTCAACCGTCAAACAGCCCACATAGTCGAGCCGCTCCATGAGTTGGGTCACGACCTCTTGAGCGTCTTTTTGCCATGGCACATTGGCAGGCGAGCCGCTCAATGCAAACCGCAAGATGCCCTCTCGATGCAGCGTGTGGGTCAGTGGGTAAAAAAGCACCGTCCCATTGGCATCTCTCACCGCAGTCAAGGCACACTCATGATCAAAGTCCACCCAGCCTTCCAATATCAAAGCCTGCTCACCCAAGCGTTGCCACGCCGGCTCCAGATCCTCCGCTTGGACCAATCGATACTGCCCTTTACCGTCGTAACCCAAACGTCGAGTTTTGAGAAGCGCCGGCAGACCCAGCCCATCCATGGCCGCCATCAAATCCGGCCTAGAATCCACTGACTGAAAAGGCGCGACGGGAATCCCCAAAGAGGCGCATAGCTCCTTTTCTGCCAGCCGGTCTTGTGAGATCTCCAAAGCCTTGGGTGAGGGCCTGACATCAAAATGGGCAGCGAGGGTCTCTAGACTCTGAGCAGGCACATTTTCGAAGTCAAAGGTCACGCGATCGCATCCAGCCAACTGACTCACGAGATCAGCTGCCGACCAATCAATGACTTTGTGCTCGCCCAAAGAGCGGGCACAGGCATCGGGTGCGGGGTCAATAAAGACAAACTCCAGTCCAAGCGGATGCCCGGCCAAGGCCATCATTCTGGCCAACTGCCCTCCTCCCATGATGCCGATGCGCATGCGATCTGGCCTCAATCGTTCGGAATGGATTGAGATGAGACCTGCTCGGTCTGGTTTTGTCTCCAAGCAGCGTACCGCGCCTGGACCTGGGGATCAGACAGCCCGACAATGCTCGCGGCCAGCAAACCTGCATTGGTGGCACCCGCCTTGCCAATGGCCAACGTGCCCACCGGAACGCCAGCTGGCATCTGAACAATCGAAAGCAAAGAATCTTGGCCGTGGAGGTGTTTGGATGCCACCGGAACGCCCAGCACTGGCAAGTGGGTGTGACTGGCCACCATGCCTGGCAAGTGTGCGGCCCCACCGGCACCGGCCATGATCACTTGGAGACCACGGCTGGCCGCGGATTTGGCGTAATCGGCCATGGCATCAGGCGTCCGGTGCGCGGACACGACCCGCACCTCGTGGGGCACTTCCAAGGTTTCGAGGACTTTAACCCCGTGTTTCATGGTCTCCCAGTCACTCTGAGAGCCCATGATGACACCGACTTTTGGCTGGCTGCTCATGCGTTCATCCCGCTGATAAAAGACCATGTTAGCAAGGCTTGCCTCAGACGACAACGGGCCAGAGGCACGCTACAATAGAAGCCATGAGCAACCCCAATCCCTTACTTGATATTTTATGCTGCCCGGTTAGCCATGAACCATTGGTCCCGCTGAGTCAAAGTCGAGTCAAAAAGCTCAATCAAATCATCGACACTGAGGGCTTGCAATACGTCGACCACAGCCCCGTCAACGAAAAAATCCAAGCCGCATTGATCACGAGAGATGGGAAAGTGGTCTATGTGGTGGCCGATGGCATCCCCGTGCTTCTGCCAGAGCGGGGGATTGGCACCACGCAGCTCAAAGAGCCGCTATAGCTCATTAATGTGCTCTTTGATCCATTGAGCACGCTCTTGGATCGAGGCCTGCTGCGCTGAATCCATGCGATCGACATTTCGATACATCATGCGCATCCGCGCATTGCCGGCAAAACGCTCACGGTGACGGATCAAGAAATCCCAATACAGTGAATTAAAAGGACATGCGCTCTCGCCCACCGTCTCTTTGACATTGAAGACGCAGTGCTTGCAATGGTCTCCCATTCGCTGGATGTATTTGCCGCTGGCTGCATAGGGTTTGGATCCAACCACACCGCCATCGGCATGCATCACCATCCCCAAAGTATTGGGTAACTCTACCCAGTCATAAGCATCGATATAGACCGCCAAATACCAGCGACAAATCTCTTCAGGGATCACCCCCAACAACAGCGCAAAATTCCCGGTCACCATCAGGCGCTGAATGTGATGGGCATAGGCGTTTCGTCTGGTGGCATCAATGGCTTGAGCCAAACACCGCATCTGGGTTTGGCCTGTCCAATACCACTCCGGGAGTGCTTGGTCGTGGTCTAGCGTATTGCGCTCGGCGTATTCAGGCATGAAGTGCCAATAAACGCCTCGGATGAATTCGCGCCAACCAATGATTTGCCGCACAAAGCCCTCCACGGCATTGAGAGGCGCTGCCCCCTTCTCATAGGCATTGATGGCTCTCTCGCACACCACGCGAGGATCAAGCAAACCCACATTGAGCGCGCTCGATAGGCGAGAGTGAAACAGATAGTCTTCACCATCGACCAGCGCATCTTGGAAATCGCCAAAGGCCACCAAGCGATGTTCGATAAATTCGTCTAGGGCCTCTAGGGCCGCTGCTGGCGTCACTGGATAATCAAATCCTTCGATTTCCCCAAAACTTGACCAATGACCATCTAACTCCTTGATCACAGATTGGGTGATGGCATCGGGCGGGCTTCCCTTGATCGGGACAATGGGTGGATCGCCCTTGTAGGGCTTCCTGTTGTCCGCATCCAAGTTCCAGACACCCCCGACTGGTTCGCCACCACTCATCAGATAGCCTGTTTTTTGACGCATTAAGCGATAGAAAAACTCCATCCGGAATTGTTTCTTGCCTTGAGCCCAATCATTAAAGACCGATAAATCATCAATAAACCGTCGATCGGGCAGAATCGTTAGTGTGATGTCGTGGTCGCTCGCCCAAGTTTGCAACTCATTTAGAACGCGCCACTCCCCGGGCTGCGCCACCAGCAACTCATCAAACGGGTCCCGCCCATATTGAGCGTCTAAAAGGTCACTAAAACTTTTGATGGCACTGTCGGGGTCGAATGGATGATAGTGAAGCCTCCAGCCGGCTTTTTTAAGATCCTCAGCACGGTGACGCATGGCTGAAAAAATCATGACGATTTTTTTGATGTGATGAGGCACATAGCTCGCCTCGTCGACCACTTCCCCCATCAGCAAGGCATCCATGGCAGGGTCGAGCTCATCCAAGAGTGCATGATTGGGATTGAGTTGGTCCCCTAGAATCAGACCGAGTCGAGCCATGGAAAGCCTCCGTTTGAAAGTGAGCACACTACCACAGGCTCAATGAACGAAATGGTGGGTCGCGTGCCTCGCCCAGACGAGCTAAAATCTTAATCTGGACATCACACGTTGAGACCCCATGGGACCGGCCACCCGATATTTCACCCAAACCACGCCTTTTTCGCTCACCCGTGGGGGCGAATTGCCCCAGGTGACCCTAGCCTGGGAATCTTGGGGCACCCTCAATGAATCGAAATCCAATGCGATCTTGGTCTTTACCGGTTTATCAGCCAGCGCCCATGCCGCCTCACAACCCAATGATCCGAGTCAAGGTTGGTGGGAAGGCATGATTGGCCCCAACTTGGCCATCGACACCCATCGCTTTTTTGTGGTCTGTGTCAATTCACTCGGGTCGTGCCTGGGCTCCACCGGCCCTGAGAGCATCAATCCCAAATCGGGCCGTCCATGGCGACTGAGCTTTCCTGAGATCACCATCGATGACATCGCCCGCGCAGCCCAACTGGTGATTGACGATCTTGGCATTGACACCCTGTATGGGCTGGTGGGCCCCTCCATGGGTGGCATGACCGCTTTGGCTTGGCTCAAAGCCTTCCCCAAAAAAACCCAGCGAGTGGCGCTCATTTCAACCGCTTGCTCATCGGCTCCCTTTGCGCTGTCTATTCGATCGGTTCAGCGGGAGGCCATTGTCACCGACAGAAACTTCCAAGACGGTCAGTACAACGAAGACAACTGGCCCGAGGTGGGGATGCGCCTGGCCAGAAAGCTGGGGATGATCACCTATCGATCGGCCCGCGAGTGGGATGCCCGATTCGGGCGCAAGCGGCAAGATTATTTTCCGCAGCAGGCCTTTGGTATGAGGTTTGAAGTGGAGTCTTACTTAGAGACCCACGCCCGAAAGTTTGTGGGGCAGTTTGATCCCTGCGCCTATCTGTATTTGTCACGGGCCATGGACACTTTCGATGCCTGCGACAGTGACGAATCTCTGATCCAGCTCTTTACACGAAGCTTCACGGGACATGCCTTGGTTTTGGGTGTGGATTCCGATATTTTGTTTCCGGCACATCAACAGCAAACGCTGGCCGGAGCGCTTGAATCCAGTGGCTCAGAGGTGAGTTTTGAGATCTTAAACTCCGCTAAAGGACACGATGCGTTTCTGGTAGACTCAAAATTGTTTGAGACACCCATAAGGAGCTGGCTGGCATGAGTTTGGACTTCAAAGGCAAGGCACTGGTGGTGAAGTCGATCACTGAGGCCATTCAAGCAGGATCATGCGATGAAACCATCACCACCAACGTGCGTCAGGCACTGTGCGAGTTGATGGACAATGAGACAATTGAATTGCCTCCTGAAGTCTATGTCAATGACGGCGACCATTACGCCAGGCGCCTGATTCACCGCGATGAGGATTTGAACTTCACCATTATGGCCATGACGTGGGGGGCTTCCCAAGCTACGCCCATCCATGACCACGATGGGCTCTGGTGCGTTGAGGCCGTCTGGCATGGTCAAATCCAAGTGGTGCAGTATGAATTGACCCAAGACTTGGGTGACCGTGTGCATTTTGAGCCACGCACCACCATGGTGGCTGGGCCTGGCAGTGCCGGCAGCCTCATTCCGCCGCATGAATATCACACCATCGCCAACCCGGCAACGGACCAAACAGCCGTCACCATGCACATCTATGCCGATGCCTTGGAGCAATGCTGCATCTTCCAGCCCATCGAAAATGGCTGGCATGAGCGCATTGAAAAGCAACTAAGCTTGGATGCTGCCTAGCACTTCTCAAATTCTTGGGTTAAAATAGCGGGTCACTCTTGCCGGGGTGGCGGAACTGGTAGACGCGCCGGATTCAAAATCCGGTTCTGGAAACAGAGTGGGGGTTCGATTCCCCCCCCCGGCACCATCACCCCCTGTGCACGCGCCTCTTTAATTCGGCAATTGGGTCTCGGCCATTGATGCTAGCCAATGGCATAGACCAAAGAAAAACCAATGTAGGTGCCTGCCAGATTACCCAGTGAGCCGAGCACCACGCCAGGCAACAACAAGTCTTTCCGGCCGAAGCGCTCAACCAGGGGTAAGACCACCGTCGAGCCGCCAACCGTTGTGGCGGAAGCCAACGCCACCACCTCAGGTGACTGTTTGAGCAGCCGACCAGCCACAATCACCACAGCGCCATGAATCAATAAAAGCAGGGTGACAAATACCATCAACAAAAGCCCAATCTGACCGGTTTCTCTCAGTGCAGCGACCTCACAGTAGGCGCCGAGTGCCGCCAAGAACAGATAGGCTCCATACATACCCAAGGTATCAGCGCCTCTCAACGCTGAGATGCTTTTAAACTGCGCCAAAATCAATGCCAAGGTGGTCAAAACCAAGATTGATGGCACACGGATCTCGAATACTTGCTCGATGCCATCGCTCAGCCAACCAGAGACAACAAAAGCACCAAGACCCAGTGCCATTAACATGGCGAAATCGCCCAAGCTGGGTCGTTGATCTGCAACCTGTTCTACCTCACCACCGAGTGCTTGGGTCATGTCATCTCGTTTAGGTAAAACAAAGGACAGAAGTGTCGGGGAGATCAACAGCAACGCAATCCAGACCACCGTCAAGATGTGATCCGCAACAACGGCGGCAGCATACAGATTGCCACTTTGCATGAACTCGTAATGAAATGCCAGGGCATTGAAATTGGCGCCGCCGCCAATATAGGTGGCGGCAAACATACCCGACAACGGCCCATACCACTCCCCCATCCAATCAGACGCTCCCAAAATGAGGCCAGCCATCACGACGCCGATCACGGTACCCAAGGCAGCCAAGGCAAACATCACCAGCAAGGGCCAACCGAGTCGGGTCAGTGCATCAAGCCGAGCTGATAACAACAGCATGAAAATAGAGATGGGTGCAGCCGTGCCCAGCAGTTGGTTGTAGACGGGCACATTCTCTCTAGCCAGTGGCACCACGCCAACATTGGCCAGCACTGCAACAAAGATAATGACCAACAGCGCACCCCCAAAAATCCGCCCGACCGGCTTTTTTGCAGCCCAGTGAGCCAGTGCCACGGTGGCCACCAAAACCGCCAAAATCTGGAGCTGACTCATGGGCATTCAGCCTTTCTGAGAGGAGTTGAATATCAATCGCCGATAGAGCGGAGACGATCACACCACCCTACTGGAATTGACCACTGACCGCAACTCAAGGACAAAGCAGCCGATTAATGATTGGCCTCAGGCCGGCTTGAGTTGATGAATGGCACCAACAGCTGTGGCAATAGCACGCCCATCAATAGGGCCACGATTCCAATCCAACTCAACGGCCACTGCATTTGAAGGAACTGACCAAACAGCATGGGTGCAATCGCTGAGGCGATCACCATAAATGCGGCATACACCCCTCTGATTAAACCCAACTGCTTAAGTCCAAATAACTCGGCCCAAATGGCACCCGCCACCACCCCATTGGCACCAGCTGTGGCGCCAAGTCCCGCAAAAATCCACCAAATGCGAGATGGCACATCACCAAAGCCTAAAACACACAAGGCACCTGCCATGGGCCACAGAAAGAATCTCAAAATCATCAGGGATCCGAACGCATCAACCAGACGGCCCGTTACAAAAGCAGCCAGCGCCTGACTGAAGGCAAATACAACGAAGGCTTGCGCAACCGTTGTCATCTGCCATTGTTTGATCTCAGCCAATGAGCCTTGGTGAAGAAACAGTGCAGTAATCACGAAAGCACTGCCAAGCACCATGGGCAGGCTAAGCAAAAATGCAGGCTGCACCAGCAATGACCAACGCGTCAATTTTATAGATGGAGCCGCTGACGAATCTGTCCACTCGGACCGATTATCACTAGAAGATGGTATCGGATCATCCCGCTTGCCAAAGGTATGGGCTAACCCCACCAGACTGGGCAAAGCGACCAACAGCAAAAAGACCACTGCCACCCACCAGACCTGTTGCCAATCAAGCAATTTGAGCAAGCCGGCTAAGATCAATGGGAAAGTCGCCTCAGCGGCGATGAACCCATACGAGGCCATGGCCACACTCCGGCCTCGGTTAATGAGCGCATAGCGCGCTGCTGCCACAATGGCCAAATGCCCCGTCAAGCCTTGGCCGCCCAATCTAAGCGCCAAAAACCCCAGCCAAAGCAAGCTGGACTCATCGGCCAGTGACACCAAAACACAGCCCATCGCCAGCACCAATAAGCTGATCACGATGGCTCGGGTCATGGGCAGTCGATCCGCCAGCTCGCCCAACCAAAACATCAACAGCCCACTGAGTAGCGTGGCCGAACCATACAAATAGCCAAGTCCCGCCGCATCGAGCCCAAGAGCCGCTTGAAAGTCTGAACCAAACAGCCCAATAAAAAAGGTTTGACCAAACCCAGAAGACAGGGCGGCAAGCAAAGCAAACCAACCAAAACTGGGTATCGATGAGACGCGCCGGAGAATCAGTGAGTGCATCAGATTTGGTGATGGATCCGATTGATTAAAAAGTCAGCAAAGATGCCATCTAATTAAGGACTTTGTCAGAACCCTGACCGCTGTGTCCTCGCTCATCGGAGACAAAGGAGACTTGAATGGTTCGGATGTGCGCCAAGGCGGCCTCAGCGGCTCGAGCGACCTCAAGCACTTTAGACATCTGATTTGGATCAATATCTATGGTCTCCTTCCAAATCAACTCGACATCGATCTGACCATCCAAATAATGCAAGGTCACCGATGAGGCATCCAACGCACTACCCTCTCCAAGCTCTTTGGCAAAGATGCGGTTGAGTTGTTCAACAACTTCATTCCGATCAGGCAAGTCCAGCCAAACGCTCTCCTGCCCCTCAGGGTCAATGTGGACAATCACATCGCTCACCTCGTCCAAGACAGTCTTTAGCTTTGCCTGCACCAACTCTGCCAATTGATGGCCTTCAGATACGCTGATGCGAGGCGAGACGGCCACATGGACATCAATGAGAGCATGATCTCCCATGCGTCGGGTGCGCAAGCGGTGTGGATGACTGACGCCATCGATGCTCTTAATCACGCGCGTGATCTCATCCAGTCTATCAGGGGGCAGCGCGGTATCCACCAACTCGACAAAGGCCCCTTTGAGTTGCTGCCAGCCCACGTGAATGATCATCATAGACACCGCAACGGCTGCAATAGCATCTAGCGCCTCCCACCCCATCAAAACGCCACCGACACCAATGAGCACCACCACAGATGACAAGGCATCCGTTCGGTGATGCCAAGCATTGGCCAACAACAAAGAGGACTTGATCTGAATGCCGACCCAACGGGTATATTGGTACAGCGCTTCATTCACCAGAATAGACATCAACGCACCAGTGAGCGCCAATGCGCTTGGCCTAAGCAACAAACTGGGATCCATCAATCGCCCAGCTGCATCGACAATGATCCCTAGACCAGTGACGATTAAGACCACACCCAGCCCGGCCGTGGCTGCCGTTTCAATCCGAGCATGCCCATAGGGATGCTCGGCATCGGCCCCTTGGTTCGAAAACCGAGCGGTGACAATCACCGCGACGTCAGTCAAGGCATCGGCCAATGAATGGATGCCATCGGCCATGAGAGATTGTGATTGAGCCACCCACCCCATGAGAAGTTTGCCACCGCCCAGAAACCCATTGGCGACTAGGCCTACAATAGAGACATTGCGCATTCGCCGATAGCGATTGGCATCATGCGCCCGCTGCCGTGGTGCATCGTCTGTATGTGCTTCGCGACCCAAGTGCCAATTACTCATGATGCCAATTACTCATGACTCAAATCCCTGGCCACCCGAAAACCCACGCGCACATCACTTTGGTTTGCAGGCATGGGCAGGCGATGTGCAGAACGTGCCAGCACCGGCGTGGATGCCCACGAGCCCCCGCGGACAACGTGTTGACGACAACCTCGATTCACCCAAGCTGAGCCATCGGCTGGGGCCCGAACATAACTGTCGTGCCAGCAATCCGCTGTCCACTCCATCACATTGCCCCCCATGTCATGTAAACCCATGGCATTGGCAGGAAATTGACCCACAGGTGCTGGCCCCCAATGCCCATCAGCATAATCGGGGAATGAAACCGCCCACCGCGCTTGCGTGGGCGATTGGTCACCATCGCCTGCAAGGTTCTCATGAGGCTCAGTGGGCAGGTCTGCACCCCACGGATAGGCCCATTGACTGCCAGCCCGCAGGGCGTACTCAAACTCAGCCTCTGATGGCAGACGATAGGGCTCACCGGTCTTTTCTGACAGCCAGTCTACATAGGCTTGGGCATCACGCCAGGAGACATGGATCACAGGCAGATTCTCCTCTGCCCTCTGTCCCTGATAATCCATGCGCCAATTGATCCCTGGTTGATCGGTGATGCGCCGAGTCCGAGGATCATAGATCTTTGCGCGACCGGCCCGCTCGGCATCGGTTCGATGACCGGTTTCTTCAACAAATAATCGAAACTGCCCAACCGTCACCTCAAAACGGCCGAGCGCGAGCCCACCATCGAGAACCACCCGATGCCTCGGGCCCTCGTGATCTAAGCGGCCACGCTCATTGGCAGACGAACCCATCATAAACTGCCCCTCAGGAATCACCACCAATTCGGGGGCTAACTGATCACCGACCAAGAACGGGTCAATAATCACCTCTCCAGGCACGTAGCTGCCGTAGCGCTCAAGGTTGTCGATGGCCCTTCGGTAGGTGACCACTTGGCCTTGTGCACTCCCCAAAGCCACCAACTGCACCAAGAGATCACGCGCTTTTGTGGGCTGATTGCTCTCTATCGCTTGCTGGATCTGATTCTCGATTCGAACGATGTGCTCAGCTTTAAGTGCTGAAATCCTCTCCTCGAGGGCTGAGGCCGCCGTCGCATCCGCGCCTTCCAGCCGAGCCAAGGCAACGAGATCGCGGGCGCGCTCATAGTCTTGTGCCTCCGCTAGCTCCAGCGCCTGTATCAGTCGCGGGTGCTCCAGCTCAGCCTCCTGCATGCCCAATGAAGGCTGCCATAAGAACACCGACAGCCCAATGATCACGGGCCATAGAATTTGGGCGCTTGCTCGATTCATCACGCCACAAAGAATATCCCCAAACACCCATTGATGCCAGCCGATCGCGCTAAACTAGACACCATGTCTGTGCCTGTCAATCTACCCAACGTCGCACTTCTCCATGCACCTCAAGCCGTTAAGCAGGCGGATTGGGTCGACTCAAGCTCTCGCTATGAGGAGGTGTCCGATCATTTATCGACACGACCCATAATCGGCATTGATACCGAATTTGTGAGAGAGCGGACCTTTTATCCCTCACCTGGCTTGATTCAGCTCAGCGACGGGGACTCAGTCTGGTTAATTGACGTGGTCACGCTGGAAGACCATGATCCACTTAAAGCTCTGGTCGACCAACCCAATGCCACCAAAGTCCTCCACAGCGTTGGTGAGGATTTAGAAATTTTGTCTCTTCTGACCGATAGCTACCCAGAACAATTGCTGGATACTCAGGTGGCCGCCGCTTTTCTTGGATTCCCCGCCCAGATTCGCTATGAGCATCTGATTGAGCAAGTGTTTGGAGTCGCTCTACCCGGGGGTCAAGCTCGCTCTAACTGGTGTCAACGGCCCTTGGCAGGCTCATTACTGGAGTATGCCGCGCAAGACGTGATTTATCTGCCTCGCTTGGCAGAGACTCTGTGTGATGAACTTGAGCGACTCGGCAGACTCGAGTGGGTGCAAGAAGACTGTGCGCGCTTGGTCAGGCAGAGAAAATCCGCGCATCGGCACCCTGCTCTCTTACGGGTTAAAGGCGCTGGACGGTTATCTAAAATCGCCATGGCTTATGCGGCCAATCTGGCCCAGTGGCGAGATGAGGAGGCCAAGGCTCGCAATCTTCCGCGTTCGTTCGTCATCAAAGATGAGAATTTAGTCGAACTGGCGAGCCAAGCCGAGCGCATTGGCACGATGAGGGCGATCTCTCAGCTGAAAAATGTTCTTCGGCGATTTTCAGAGCCCTGTTTGGCTGTGCTAGAGAGCACGGATCCCTCAGGCTTCGAGGTACCCAGCGGATTATTGCCATTGACCCCAGAGCAAAGACAGACACTCAAAACCTGGCAAACAAAAATCGGTGCGCTGGCCAATGATTTAAATATCGAACCCAGTGTTGTTGCCAGCAAACGAGAGTTGACGCGACTGCTCAAAGGCGAATCGCCCGATTGGCTCAACGGATGGCGTGGGCCGATGATTCAAGACCAATTGGAGCTTAACGCGGTACCAATCTAAACCAATTATCTGCCTCGGTAGCTCAGGGGATAGAGCAGCCGCCTCCTAAGCGGCAGGTCGCAGGTTCGAATCCTGCCCGGGG
>CAJXNU010000002.1 GCA_913057255.1 uncultured Wenzhouxiangella sp. | reverse complement strand
GGTGCGTTGAAAAAGATCGGCATCAATGAAACGGGCAGTCAGCTCCAGGCAGACTCTGAAGAAGTCGGTCACATGCTATTTGGGCAAGGCATCTCGGGATTTTTGTTTGCCACTCATCCGCCACTGATCAAACGCATTCAGGCCATTGAGCCAGCCTTCACCGAAGATGACTGGGCCCTGTTCTCAGAACAAGCAACAAAAAGAGAACCACGCGCTGAGTCATCAGAGACCGCAGCAGAAAGGGCCTCAGATGATGGCGGTCTCTTGGGGACTCTGGGCGGGCTGGACGGACATCAAATGTTGGCCGCCGTTGCCCTCTTAGACTCCATGCCCGAGCCTTTAAAAGAGTGGGCGCATGCCGATGCCTCGGTGAGTGTATTGCTGGTGTATCTGGTCTTGGGTGAGCAAATAGACAATGGGGCGTCACTCCTTCCTATGATCGAAGAGTGGGGTGGCGAGGGAGCGCTTTCTCAGTTGGCCATGATGAGCGAGACTTTGGGTGATCTCCCTCATGCCTGGCGTCTGCCATTGTTGGAGATGTGCTTGCCGGTGATTAAACAAAAGCCAATCGAAGAGCGAACTCAACTGCAATCGCTGTTAAGTGATCTGGTCGCCCATGATGGCCAGCTGACCGTGTTTGAATATGTCCTCGATCGTTTGATTGACCAAAGTTTGGCTGAGGTCGCAGAGCCATCCAAGACCAAGCTATCGGGTTCAAAGACATTGGCTCAACTGAAATCCTCGGTATCCCCTCTATTGGCTGTGATCGCCATGCAAGGGCATGAAAATGCTGAAGCTCAGCAAGACAACTGGCAGTCTGTCATGGGCTCTCTATTTACGCGAACGCCTGCCTGGCCAATCATTGAGCATTGGGCTGAGACACTCGATACAGCGCTGTTGGCACTCAATGACTTAAAGGCGACTGAGAAGGAACGCTTGGCGCAAGCCATGGTCGATTGCATTGCCAGTGATGGTGAGATCAACGCCGATGAGTATACGCTGTGTCGAGCGATTGCAGCCAAGCTGCACATCGCATTGCCACTAGATAGCGGGCGAGAGGGGCTCACGCCCAACAATTAAGTCGGCCGCTTTTTCTGCAATCATGATCGTCGGGGCATTGGTGTTCCCACCGACCAATGTGGGCATGATCGATGCATCCACCACACGCAAACCTTCGACACCATTGACGCGCAGGCTTGGGTCCACCACTGCGGCCTCATCGCTGCCCATCCGGCACGTGCCCACGGGGTGATAAATCGTTTCTGCCTTTGTCCGGATAAAGTCGATCAGACCATCGCGATCATGGATGTGATCACCAGGCAAGATCTCATGGGCTCTGAATGGCTTGAACGCTGGTTGGGCAAAGATCTCTCGTGAGAGGCGGATGCAGTCGAGCATGATTTCGAGATCTTCTGCCTCGCTTAGGTAATTTGGATGGATCGCAATGGGTTGAGCCGGATTGGCCGACTGGAGGGCTAAATGACCGCGACTCTGGGGCCGCAACGGACAGGCATGGAGCGTGTAGCCATCACCGGGTAGGCGGTTTCGTCCGTGATCATCCAAAAGCGCGGGCACGAAATGCATTTGGATGTCGGGCCGGTCGGTGCGTCCTCGGCCACTGACTAAGAAAGCGCCGGCTTCTGCGATGTTCGATGTGCCCTCACCTTGGCCACGAAGAAAATAATTTAAGCCGACTCGAAGCTCATTGAGTTGGTCATAGGTGATGGGCTGGGAACAGCGAGTCAGTGTGCAAACGTCGAGATGGTCTTGAAGATTCTGTCCGACCGATGGATTGTTGCTGACCATCTCGATGCCGTGAGGCTCCAACATGGAGGCGGGGCCAATTCCTGATAGCATCAGTAGATGCGGTGAGTTGATCGCACCAGCACTCAGGATGACTTCATTTGAGGCGTAGGCCTTTAGCATCCGCCCAAATCGACGATAAGAAACCCCTACGGCCCGGCCCCCATCAAACAAAATGCGATGGGTCAGTGCGTGGGTCAGGACTTTGAGGTTGGGTCGATTGCGAACGGGTTTGAGATAGCCAGCGGCGGTGGAGCAGCGCCGTCCGGCTCGTTGGGTGACCTGGTAGAAACCCACGCCCCGCTGTGTGGGCCCATTGAAGTCATTATTGCGAGCAAATCCTGCTTGCTCGGCCGCTTGTATGAACACCTCGCTTAAGGGGTTGGTGAAACTCAAATCCTCAACCCGCAAAGGCCCGCCCACGCCGTGGAGCTCATCAGCTCCTCGGGCTTGATCTTGGGAGCGTTTGAAATAGGGCAACACCTCTTTCCAGCTCCACCCGGGGTTGCCTGCATTGGCCCAATCGTCATAGTCACTGCGATGGCCTCTGGAAAAGCACATGGCATTGATCGAGCTGGATCCACCCAAAACACGCCCGCGAGGCCAATAGAGCTCTCGATTGTTGAGCGCCGGCTCAGGTTGGGTGTTGTAGTTCCAGTTAATCGATTTGAAATTGATCAGCTTGGACAAGCCCGCTGGCATGTGAATAAAGGGATTCCAATCTCTGGGGCCGGCTTCTATGAGCAGCACGCGCTTGTTTGGATCTTCGCTCAGTCGATTCGCCAGCACACAGCCAGCCGATCCGGCACCCACAATAATGAAGTCGAAACGAGCTCCCATCACTTAATGCTACTCGAAAAATCCAACAAAGGGGTGTTGTGGTTGCGCATCAATGCCATGACCCTAAACTTCTCGCCCATTTCACTCGGCAAGGTCAGGCGTTTGAACTCAGACAAGCGCTTGAGCCTTTCTTGCTCATCAGAAATAGAGGCAAACGAATCATGCACTTGGCTTGAGAGAACAAACAAGGCTTGAGTCGAAAACTGCCCCACATCGAGACCAAGGCCTTGAGCGGCATCTGCCAGCGCACTGAAATCCACAAAGGCTGAGAGGTCGGTGAGGCCTGGCCAAATAAAGGGATCGAAATGCGCGCGGTGACGGTAGTGACACACCAAGGTCCCGGCGGCGCGATCAGGGTGATAAAACGTTTCTCTCGAGTAGCCATAGTCAATAAATAAGGCAACGCCATGAGAGAGTGACTGCGTGATGGTTCGCAACCACTCAGGCAAATCCAGCAAGATTTCGCTCTCATAACCGACCGGCAAAGCGTGTGGCAGTTGATCCATGAGCTCATCGACGGCCTGCTTGAGCCGGTGAGACGGCGTGATGCCGGTCCAAGCCAAACGGCCAACCTCGCCTTCTCTTTCCACGCTGACCGCCAGCTCTTCAATCCCGTGGTCAGTTAGTCGCCAGCGCTTGACGGGTAGTGCATCAATGACTTCATTGCCCAGTATCAAACCGGTAAAAGAATCGCTGGGTGGCTCAATGATCCATTGGACTCGCTCATGATGGCCAGCCGACTGCAGGGTCTCGCGCTGGACCTCTCTTAAAGTGGCGCTGGGCTCTAGGATCAGATATTGACTTGGCTGGTTCTCCAGATGGCTTAAGAGATCGCGCGCCAGCACACCAGAGCCTGCGCCCAATTCCATTAACACCCATTCATCACCCCATTCGGGACTGATGTGGTCAATCTGGCGGGCGAGGGCTTTGGCAAATAAGCTGCCTTGCTCAGGGGAGGTGACAAAGTCGCCATCCTGGCCAAACTTATGAAGTCCATTAAAATAGTAGCCAAGGCCGGGTTCATACAGACACATCTGCATGTAGCGATCAAATGGCATGGGCCCATGCTGCTCGATCCAGTCGACAACCCGCTCACCTAGAGTGTGCGATAACTCCATGAGCTCGGGTGGTGGGCTGGGTAACTCAAGGGCTGATTGCATCACCCCATTGTATCGGTTTATCAGGGATGGATAAGACCATGACAACACAAACGCCAGTCGCGATCATCACCGGTGGGGCCCGTCGAATTGGCGCAGAGATCGCTCAGCATCTTCATGCTCGAGGTCTCAATATTTTGATTCACTACCGCGCCTCGTCTGCAGAGGCTGAGGCATTGGCCGGGGCTTTGAACGAACAGCGCAGTCAATCAGCGGCCACGGTGGGTGTGGATCTGGCCGATGAACAAGTGGGCCAGATCATTAAAGACCGCGCCTTAGAGGTCTTTGGGCGGATTGATTTATTGGTCAATAACGCCTCGAGTTTCTATCCAACGCCGGTGCATGAGACCACGCACGCCCAGTGGGAAGATTTGATGATTTCCAACTTGCAAGGGCCTTTCTTGGTCTCACAAGCCTGTGCCCCGGTATTGAGCGAGCATCAAGGGGCGATTATTAACTTGGTCGACATACACGCCATGGTGCCTTTGAAAGACCATGTGCCCTATGTCTCAGCCAAGGCAGGCTTGTTGATGCAGACCAAAGCCTTGGCCAAAGATTTGGCGCCGGCCGTGCGCGTCAACGGCGTGGCCCCAGGATCAATTTTGTGGCCAGAAGCTGAGATCAATGACACCGCCAAGCATGAAGCGATGCTTGCCAAAATCCCATTGGCACGGCAAGGGGAACCGGCCGATATCGCCAAGGCGGTGGCTTTTCTCGGGCTGGATGCGCCCTACATCACCGGACAAATCTTGGCTGTCGATGGTGGCCGCTTATTAAATATGTAGGACTGATCAGTTCTTAAGTCTCTAATGAGGCCTGCTTGATCAATTGGCTGATGGCCCGAAATTGTGGGTGCTTGGCATTGCCCATCCACCCAAAGATCATCATTTCAACCGAGCTGGCAAAGCCACCGGCTTGATACATTCGCTTCAATCCCACCTCTTTGTTGCTCAGAGAGCGACTGGAGATGGCATCTTCAACCACATGGACGGCATAGCCATCAGCCAACAAAGTGGCCGCGGTTTGCCAGACACAGACGTGGGTTTCGATGCCTGCCAAAATGATGTGGGGCCGATTGGCCGATTGAATGGCTTGAAGAAGCCCTGGATCCTCACAGCAGCCAAAACTGACTTTGTGACAGGGGGTTTGATCGCTTAACAACTCAGCCAATGGCGCCACGGTGGGGCCCAACTTGTCCGGCACCTGCTCGGCCCAAACAATGGGGATATCCAGTAGTTGGCTGGCCTGAATCAAAAGACGCTGCTGCTCAATCATAGCCTCAGACTCGTGCATGAGACTTGCCAAACGGCCTTGAACGTCCACCAACAAGACTAGGCTGTTTTCGGGGCTGGGTTGCTCTGTAGCAGTCGGTCGTTGAGCACTCATATAAGCCTCCTAATCACTTCAACAGTCGATCCATTATTCCATTTCAAACGGGTGGGGCATCAGCGAACGGTCCCCATCGAACGCATCCCACAGTATGGCATAGGTCTGATCTGAACCCGGATGGATTAAGTCAGGCGCCAGATCAGCCAGGGGTTTTAGGACATGGGCGTAGCGAGTGATTTCATCTCTGGGCAAGCTCAGTCCATCAAACTCACCCACCCAGTCGTCATAGAGCAATAAATCAATATCGAGGACCCGATCAGAAAACTTGGGCTGATTGCGGTCGCGCCCATGCTGGTTTTCCAATTCGGTGAGATAGCCTTTGATCTGACCCACGCCCCAATCGGTCGACACCAAAGCCACCGCATTTAAAAAATCATCGCCCTCAAAACCGACGGCTGTCGAGCGATAGACAGGGGAGAGTGTGATGTGGCCAAAAGTGGCTTTGAGCGCTTGAACGGCCTCTTTTAAATGGCGCTCGGGGTCTTTGTTGCTCCCCAGCCCTAAATAAATCGAGTGTGTCATTGACTGGTGTCCCAACGGATCTCAAAGGGGCTTTTGTCCCCGCTCGATTTGAATGCCCACCGAACGAGAGCCCGTCACCGCACCGAGCTTATCCAGGCGGAACCGAACCCACTGCACGGGAAATTCTTTAAGAATGATCTCCGTGCAGCGCTCGGCAAGCGTTTCCACCAGCCCAAACTCGGATTGTTCCACAAACCCGATTAAGCGCTTGGCGACCGCTTTGTAGTCCAGCGTGTCATCGATGTGATCGGTCAGTGCCGCTCGGGCCACATCGGCATTCATCTCAATGTTGAGACGAACGGTTTGTTTGATCTCTCTTTCCCAATCATAAATGCCAATGACGGTCTCGATGTCTAGGTCAGTGATAAACACGATATCCATGGGTGATTTGCGGCCTTATTGTGGTGAGTGGATCATTGTGTGGGTCTTTTGATTAGGCATCTGAGGCCAGGGGCGGAAGTTCGTCGAGCGGCCAGCGTGGCTTCACCTCAATGTGGCCTGTTCTCTTAGCCTCACCTCGTCGATGCCAACCCGCCCAGGCAATCATGGCGCCGTTGTCTGTGCACAATGACAAGGGAGGATAATACACCTGATGCGGCAATGCCTTGTCGAGGGCCGTGCGCAAGCGCTCATTGGCGCTCACCCCTCCGGCGATGACCAAGCGCTCTAGCCTCGTTTCTTTGAGGGCGCGCCGACATTTGTGGACCAAAGTCTCTACCACCGCCAGCTCAAAGCCAGCAGCAATGTCACTAAAATCATCGGGTGTGCTCTGCGCAATGAGCGCTCGGGTATGGGTTTTGAGGCCAGAAAAGCTAAAATCCAGCCCGGGTCGGTTGACCATGGGCCGGGGAAACTCAAACCGATGGGCATCACCCGATCTGGCCAATTGAGCGACCAAATGGCCACCAGGAAAGCCCAGTCCCATCAATCGGGCGGTTTTATCGAAGGCTTCACCCGCGGCATCATCCAGCGTCTCTCCCAGAATGCGGTAGGTGCCCAAGGCTTCAACCTCAACCAGCAGGGTGTGGCCGCCAGAGACCAGCAAGGCCACAAATGGCACATCTGGGACGGGGTCATCGAGCAGAGGTGAGAGCAAGTGCCCTTCCATGTGGTGGACCGGGATGGTGGGGATGCCCAAGGCCGTGGCCATGGCCACGGCAGTGGAGGCCCCCACCAACAGGGCGCCAGCCAAGCCGGGACCGCGGGTATAGGCGATGGCATCGAGGTCTTTTGGCGTCATTTTGGCCTCCTTTAAGACCTCATCGATCATCCCAGGAAGCTTTCTCAAGTGGTCTCTGGAGGCCAATTCAGGGACCACACCCCCATATTGGGCGTGATCTAGCTGGGTATAGACCCGTTCAGAGACGATGCCGGCGCCTGCCCGGAAGAGCGCCACGCCGGTCTCATCGCATGAGGTTTCGATGCCCAGAATGCTTTGCATGTTGGTCTGCCTGCGAGTTATAATGGTGGGCTCTTAAAAATTTTCAACATCTTGGATGGTTATCAATGCCTAGCGTTAAGATCAAAGAAAACGAGCCGTTTGAGTACGCACTGCGTCGATTCAAGCGCTCTTGTGAAAAAGCCGGTGTCGTCTCTGAGAGCCGTCGTCGTGAGTTTTTCGAAAAGCCAACTCAGGAAAGAAAGCGTAAGAAAGCAGCGGCTGTGAAGCGCCATTTGCGCAAGATTTCACGTGAGCGGGTCAATCGCCGTCGTTTGTACTAAGAAACATTGTACTGCTTAATCTCTCACCCTGGGTAAACCCAACCCATGTCGATCAAACAGCGCCTTTCAGAAGACATCAAAAATGCCATGCGTGGCGGTGAAAAAGGCCGCCTGAAAGTCTTGCGCATGGCTTCTGCCGCCATCAAACAAAAAGAAGTGGATGAGCGCGTCGACTTGGATGATGCGGGCGTGTTGGCTGTTTTCGAGAAAATGGTCAAGCAGCGTCGCGACTCGATTGAGCAATACAACCAAGGTGGCCGGCCCGAGCTGGCAGAAGTCGAGCAGCAAGAGATCGATATTCTTCAAGACTACCTCCCTGAAGCGTTGAGCGAAGAAGAGCTCAATGCCTTGATCGACCAAGCCATCGGTGAGGTCGATGCCACGGGGATGGCGGCCATGGGTCAAGTCATGGCCAAGCTAAAACCCGAAATCCAGGGCCGTGCAGACATGCGAGCTGTCTCGAGTCAAGTCAAAACACGGTTGAACGCAGCCACTGATTCTGCTGCCGGGTAACCGGTATCGATCTTGGCTGGCCGGATACCCGAATCCTTCATTGAAACGCTCTTAGAGCGGGTCGACATCGTTGAAGTCATCGGCTCACGCCTAGCCCTAAAACCCACCGGTCGCGGCGAACACAAAGCCTTGTGTCCGTTCCACGATGAGAAATCACCATCATTCACGGTCAGTGGTCAAAAGCAGTTTTATCACTGCTTTGGTTGCGGCGCGCACGGCACGGCCATCGGTTTTTTGATGGAACACGAAGGCCTGGATTTTCCATCGGCGATTGAAGAGCTGGCCCAAATGGCAGGCCTCCAAGTGCCACGTGAACAAGGCGCCCCCACCACCGAGCGATTTGATCGTCTTTACGAAGTATTGGGTGCCGCGCAACAATGGTTTCGGCTCTCTCTGGGTGACAGCGAAGCGGCGAGAAATTACCTCAAAGGCCGGGGGTTTGATAAGGAAACGGTCACCGAGTTTGGGATTGGATACGCACCCGATGCTTGGCAGGGTTTAAGTGATCATTTAACCGGCCAAGGCTTTGATGCCAAGACCCTGGAGAAAGCTGGCCTCGTGACCCTCAAAAATGGCCGGCCGATGGATAAGTTCAGAGACCGAGTGATGTTTCCTATTCACGACCGGCGTGGTCGCGTGATCGCCTTTGGTGGCCGATCGCTTGGGGATCAAGGGCCTAAGTACATGAACTCCCCAGAAACGCCCGTCTTTCACAAAGGCCGCGAGCTCTATCGGCTCTATAACGTCAGAAAAGGCGGTTTGCCCGAGCGCATTTTGGTGGTTGAGGGTTATATGGATGCCGCTGCTTTACATCAGTTTGGTTTTACAGACACCGTGGCCACCCTCGGCACGGCGGTGACATCAGACCACTTGGATTTGTTATTCCGCGCCACCCCCGTGGTGGTCTTTTGCTTCGATGGCGACCGTGCGGGTCGTCAAGCGGCTTGGAAGGGATTAGAAACCGCGCTGTCGGTCTTGAAAGATAACCGCGAGGTTCGGTTTTTGTTCTTGGCTGAGGGCGAAGATCCCGACAGCATGGTTCGAGGGCAAGGGGCCGAAGCGCTCAACCAAGCGCTTGATCAAGCCAAGCCGTTGTCTAGCTTCTTTTTCGATCAGTTGAGTGAGCAGGTGGACATGCAGTCGCTGGAGGGTCGCGCGCGCTTGGTGGCCTTAGCAGAGCCTTATTTGAAGCGTCTGCCGGATAGCCCGTATGCTGAGATGATGCGTTCTGAGTTGGCGCGCATCAGTGGCCACTCGGTCAAGGCGAGCGCGCCCATGCCCAGAGATCATGGCCTCTCAGCGCCAGGCACGGAGCGTCCGCTGACGCTGGTGCAGTATGCAGTGGCTTTGCTGGTGCAACGCCCAGATCTGGCCCAAGGGGTGGATTCATCGGACATATCGAGCATGCAGACGGCCGAGGGTCCGCTCAAAGGCTTGAGTTTTCTGCTTGAATTGATTGACTTTTGCCAACAAAA
Organism: uncultured Wenzhouxiangella sp.; assembly: GCA_913057255.1. Classification (GTDB taxonomy): domain Bacteria; phylum Pseudomonadota; class Gammaproteobacteria; order Xanthomonadales; family Wenzhouxiangellaceae; genus Wenzhouxiangella. Next base: position 55,095 of record CAJXNU010000002.1, on the reverse strand, counting down.
GCCCCACCTTTCAACAGCTAAGCTTCTGGAATTGTGGCGCGATCGGCCAGAAACGCCTTGGTTGGCCAAATTGGCCAGTCGTGAGGTTTGTTCTGATTTCGATGCCATGCCCGAGGCTTTGGCCGAAACCTTAGGTAGAATAAGGGATCTACATATTAAAGAGCGGGTGCGTGAGCTCCAACAGGCCCAGTTGACTGGGGGTGGCCTGGACGAGGAGCGGACCCGTGAATTGCGTGAGCTACTACAGGCGCGCTCGCAGACACAATAAGCAACGGTACTTGGACTGATATGGAAACCACGTCGCAACAGCAATCGCAGCTCAAACAGCTCATCGAAAAAGGCCGGGAACAAGGCCAATGGCTGACCTATGCCCAGGTGAATGATCACCTGCCCGATGACATTGTTGATGCTGAGCAGATCGAAGACATCATCAACATGATCAATGACATGGGCATCAAGGTGTTCGAAGAAGCGCCTGAAGATGCCGATGCGCTGATCTTGAATGATGCAGCCAGTACCGACTCCGATGACGAGACAGCCCAGCAAGAAGCTGAGGCAGCTTTGGCGGCGGTTGAGACCGAGCTGGGTCGAACCACCGATCCTGTTCGCATGTACATGCGTGAGATGGGGACAGTGGATCTTCTGACGCGCGAAGATGAAAAAGCGATCGCTAAGCGGATCGAGGATGGCTTGAATGATGTCAACATGTCTTTGTCTCGATTCCCAGGGACCATGGAGGCTTTGCTTGAAGAAGCCCAAGCCTGGCGCGATGGCAACCTGCGACTCAACGAGTTAATCAGTGGCTTCATCGATCCCACCTTGCTGGCGGAAATGGATCTGATCTCAGAAGACACCATGGAAGCAGCGGTCGAGCAAGAAGCTGAGTTTCGTGATGACGAAGAAGTGATCGATGAAGAAGATGAGCGTCCAGCACCGACAGTCAATACTGGCCCAGACCCTGAGCAGGTGAGTCAGTATTTTGATGAGCTGGAGTCGTTGTACCAGCACTACATCAAGCTCTATGATCGATATGGCGCCAATGGTAAGCGCACCAATGAGATCAAAGATCAAATCTCAGAGCAGTTCATGCGCTTGAAATTGCCACCGCGCATGTTTGATTTCTTGGTCAACCGCATGCGCTTCCAAGTCGCCATCATTCGCGATGTGGAAAGAGAAATCATGGTGATCTGTACCGACAAGTGCGGTATGCCGAAAAAAGATTTTCTACAGAGCTTCCAAGACAATGAGACCTCGCCCAATTGGTTGAACGGCTTGGTTCGTCGCAAAGCCCCGTGGGCTGCGGCCATTAAAGAGCACAAGCAAGACATCGCACAGTTACAAAAACGCTTGGCCAATTTTGAGACCGTGAATCGAGTCACGATCTCAGAACTTCGTGAGCTCAATCGCTGCATGACCATTGGGGAAGCCAGAGCCAGACGGGCCAAGAAAGAAATGGTCGAGGCGAACTTGCGCCTGGTGATCTCAATTGCCAAAAAATACACCAACCGTGGTTTGCAATTTTTGGATCTGATTCAAGAAGGCAACATCGGTCTGATGAAGGCAGTCGATAAGTTTGAGTATCGCCGTGGCTACAAGTTTTCGACCTATGCCACCTGGTGGATTCGCCAGGCGATCACACGCTCAATTGCTGATCAGGCCAGAACCATTCGAATTCCGGTGCATATGATTGAGACCATCAACAAGCTCAATCGGATTTCTCGTCAGATGCTCCAAGAGATGGGCAGAGAGCCTACCGCTGAAGAGCTGGCCAAAGTGATGGAAATGCCCGAAGACAAAGTGCGGAAAGTCTTGAAGATTGCCAAAGAGCCCATTTCGATGGAAACACCCATCGGGGATGATGAAGACTCGCACTTGGGTGATTTCATCGAGGATTTGAATATCCTCTCACCGGTTGAAACGGCCACCACCACAGGCCTCACCGATACCGTGACCAAAGTGCTGGGCGGTTTGACGCCGCGCGAGGCCAAGGTCTTGAGAATGCGGTTTGGCATCGACATGAACACCGACCACACCTTAGAAGAGGTCGGTAAGCAGTTTGATGTGACCCGTGAGCGCATTCGTCAGATAGAAGCCAAGGCGCTCCGTAAGCTACGCCACCCAACCCGTTCCGAGCAATTGCGAAGCTTCTTAGACGCAGACTGATCTGCTCACTTGGTTTCTCGTGGCGCGACCATGGCTGGGTCGCGCCCGGGAGTTTGGGGGGTGTTGTCTAAATTTTACTCAAATGCCAGCGCAATGGTCTCTTCTGAGCAAGGTTGCACCACCGCTTGACCTAGGGCACTGAGAAGAACCAGTCTGATGGTGTTGTCCTTGTTTTTCTTGTCCAATCGCATCCGTTCGATGATCTGTTCAGGAGACTGAGAAGCGGGACACTCGCTGGGTAGACCCACATTCTCGATGAGTGTCTTCAGGCGCTCAGCCGTGCCATTGGGAACCTGTCCGAGCCGTTCGCTTAGGCGTGTGGCCAGCACCATACCAATAGCCACCGCTTCGCCGTGTCTGAGAGTCGAATAGTCGGTTAGGGCTTCTAGGGCATGCGCGAAGGTGTGACCGAAGTTTAAAAGCGCACGCTCACCACTTTCTTTTTCATCACGCACAACGACCGACTTTTTGGCTTCAACCGAGGTTTCAATGGTGGTTTGTAGGGCCATCTCATCTCGCTGATTGAGCGCATCTGCCTGGGCTTCTAGCCATTCGAAGAGAGCGATATCACCAATCGCTCCATATTTGATGACCTCCGCCAGTCCAGCGCGATAATCTCTATCAGGTAATGTCGCCAATGTTGCTGTGTCGATGATCACTGCTTTGGGCGCATGAAACGCCCCGATGAGGTTTTTGCCCATGGGATGGTTGATGGCTGTTTTGCCGCCAATGGCAGCATCGACTTGTGCCAGCAAGGTGGTTGGAATTTGGATGATGCTGACACCGCGCATGTAACTGGCCGCGGCAAAGCCGGCTAGATCGCCAACCACACCGCCACCTAAGGCAATGAGAGTGACATCACGCTGGGCGTTCATCGAGACCAGTCGATCCAAGATGGCTGACCACTGAGCCACGCTCTTGGAAGCTTCTCCTGCTGGCACGCTCATCACTTCAAAGGCACAAAGGCCCGACAAGGCCTGTTCAATGGAGGCCTGATAATGCGAGGCTACATCGTCTTCGGTGATGACGAGGACTTGTTTTGATAAATGCTCGGCCCAAACGGCGGGCTGAGCGATTAGGCCCTGGCCAATAAAGACCGGATATTGTCCCTGCCCATGAGGGACATCAATGCGCTTGTGGTCTGTGTGCTGACTCATGGTGCGGTTGTGTCCTGCATGGAAGAAAGGGCCTCTAGAATTTCTTTGGCGGCACGGTGTGCCATGGCTTGGGGCGTGATGTTGGCTGATAGAACAATGATATCAGCGCATTCAGCATACAACGGGTCGCGAATTTTGGCCATGGCTTCTAGACGGGCACGACGGTCAGGTGTTTGTAGCAACGGTCGGCGCTTATCGCGTGCCAGGCGTCTGAGTTGCTGCTGGACGGATGTCTTTAGCCAAACGGTGGTGCCTCGGCCTCTTAAGAGGTCGCGGTTTTTTTCACTGAGCACACTGCCTCCACCGGTGGCCACGACTTGGCCATCTTTGAGCGTTAATTCATCGAGCATCTGGGTCTCGCGACGCCGAAATCCCTCTTCGCCCTCGATTTCGAAGATGCGGTCGACTTCTACTCCACAGCGTGCCTCGATGGACTCATCGACATCCACAAACGTGAGTCCCAGCTTTTTGGCCAGCACGCGTCCAACGGTGGTTTTCCCTGAGCCCATCGGACCGATCAGGAACAGTCGCTGTGGTCTTGTCTGCATCAAAATTCCGTTGATTTGTTCTTTCTTGCTACTATAGCGACTATGTTACGTTTCTCCATCTTATTTGTGGTTTTGATCTTGGCTTTATTTACGGTGGAAGTCCTCCAGCCGGTCCAAGACCATGTGATTTTGCCGTTTACAGCCCTTATTGCCAAAGTCAGCGTGTTCATTATTGAACTCTTCGACAGCGGCGTGATTTCTGCTGGGAAGGTGATCCGAGATGCCCAATCAGGCTTTGCAGTCAGCATTGAGCCGGGTTGTAATGGCGTGGAGGCGCTCATCATTTTATTTGCGGCCATTTTTGCCTTTCCAGCCTCGTTGAAACACAAATTGATTGGCTTTGGCATCGGCTTTGTTGCCATTCAGTCCTTGAACTTGGTTCGCATCATCAGTTTGTTTTACATGGGCCAGTGGAACATGACCTGGTTCAATTGGTTCCACCTCTACCTTTGGCAAGCGTTGATCATTCTCGATGCCCTGGTGGTTTGGCTGATTTGGCTTCGCATGTTGCCACCAACCAAGCCCGGCAATAAAACCCCACCAGCCAAAGAGGCCTTGAGCTCATGAGCGAGCTGACCCAAGAGATTCTCGATCGTTTTCAAGCAGGGTTTGATCGAGCCAAGGCGGCGAATGTGCCTGAGGCCAATGCCATGACCTTGGCCACCGTCGATGCTGAGGGCCGACCTGCAGCAAGAACCGTATTGCTCAAAGGCTATGACCCCCAGGGGTTTGTGTTCTATACCAACCTAGGCTCCCGTAAAGGTCAGCATCTGGCCAATACGCCCGAGGCGGCTTTGGTCTTTTGGTGGCGAGAAACCGAAGAGCAAGTCTTGATTGATGGTTCAGTAGAGCCAGTCAGCACCGAAGAGGCCGATGCCTACTTTGCCTCTCGTCCGCGCGGTAGCCAAATAGGGGCCTGGGCGTCTCGGCAGTCGACTCAATTGGCGGATCGTGATGCACTCTTGGCCGCGGTGGCTGAGACTGAGGCGCGCTTTGAAGGGCAAGAGGTCCCGCGCCCGGAGCATTGGTCGGGGTTTCGGATCAAGCCTCGTCGGGTAGAGTTTTGGTATGGCAGAACCTACCGGTTGCATGAGCGTGTCTGCTATACGCTGGAAAACAATCAGTGGGTGCAAACGCTCCTTTTCCCCTAGAAACGCTGATCAAAAGCTGTAGCCAGGACTCAGTACTCAATTAATCGACTGTGATCTCGGGCAAGGGCTGCCGGTGGCGTCTGGCGATTTCTCTCTCGATCCAAGCCGTGGCCAATGATTCGTTGAGCTGTCTTGTTGGTGGATCTGGGTTGTCATACTGACCACTCTCAGCCCGTTGGCGCTGGGCTTCATACAAGATCACGGCGGTGGCCACAGAGACATTCAGCGATTGGGTCATGCCCAGCATCGGTATGATGATGCTCTGATCACACAAAGCCAGCGCTTCTTCGCTGACGCCAAATTTCTCAGTGCCCAAGACAATCGCGCTGGGCTTGGTGAAATCGATCGTCCGAAAATCCACCGCAGACTCATCGAAATGCGCAGCATAGAGTTTGAACCCCTTGGCCTTTAAAGCGCTTAGCCCACTGGTGGAGTCGGTGTGGCGATGGAGTTGTACCCAGCGTTGTGCCCCCTGTGCGATGTGATTGGACCGAGAAATCCCATCGTCGCCTGGGACTGCATGGGTGGAGGCGATGCCCACTGCATCACAGGTCCGAATGATGGCCGCCACGTTGTGGGGTTTGTGCACGCGCTCCATGAACACGGTGAGATCATGTTGTCGGCGCTCGGCCACTTCATGAATGCGCGCGATGCGCGCGTCAGTCAGTTCACTGTTCTGCATAAAAAATTTGGTTGAAACGAATGGTGTGAGGCCGAGCCATGCCATTGACTGGGGTGATATTGATCACGAAGTTGATGCGCTCTTCATTGCGGATTCGGAAGGTGCCAATGTAATAGATCGCACCGGCATCTTCGATTTCAGTCATTTCAATGACTTTTCTTTGACCCGCCAGATTGGTGGCCTGCACTTCCACCCGAGCATTGACAGGTTCGTTGAGTGCGCCAGGATTTTCTTTGAGAACGGCCACATTCAATAGGGCCAGATTGCCTGATCGGGTGATGCCATAAGCGCGGGCCACATCGGGCGTGAGAAAGGTGGAGTTGAATGTATTGTAGTGTGCGATATAGCCATTAAACCGACTGGCTTGTTCCGCCCCACCCGTGTTAGCAAGCGTCAGGGCAATGGAGACAGCCATCGCAAGAATCCAGCCATTGATGCGCGGATAGTTCATCTTAAAGCCCCAACCAAATCATCAAAAATTGAATGCCAATAATCGCCACCAAAGGCGAGAGATCTAAGCCACCCATGTTCGGCAGGACGCGCCTGATCGGCATTAAAACTGGGTCAACCAACTGATAAATCAATGGAATGATGGGATGTCTAAAGCCTTGGCCAACCCACGATAGGATCACGCTGATGATGATGAGCATGAAATAAGTGGTCAGCAACAGTCTCAAAAGGCGCATCACGCTCAACAGCATCAACATGCCCACATCGACAGATTGTCCAGAGAGTGCCACCAGAGCAAATAGCGAGAGCAGCTGGATTAAATACAGCGCAACGAAACCGGCGATGTTGACTTTTGATGAGCGGGGCAAGATTTTGGCCAAAGGGGCGATCACTGGGTTGGTGATCTGCACCAAAAACTGAACCGCTGGATTATAAAAATCCGCTCGACTCATCTCGAGCAGCAAACGGATCAGCATGGCCACCAAATAGATTTGGAGGACGGTTTCGACCAAAAACATCATCGCTTGATTAAATGAACCCATTGACTAGGACTCCTTCGATGGCTGCTCGGCATTTTGAGCACCGAGTGCCTGACTTCTGGCTTGAGCCGCGCTGACCGCTTCATCGACGATCTGGGCGAATTGATTTTGATTCAATACATTCAAGGCCGCTTCGGTGGTGCCACCGGGTGAGGTCACCTGTTGGCGCAGCAAAGCCGCGGATGCTTCGCGCGTTTTCAGCATTTGACCGGCGCCATGGGCTGTTTGATGAGCCAGCTGTTCGGCTATTGTTGGCGACAGTCCATGCTGGATGGCACTGGTAACCAAGTGTTCTGTAAGCGCGAAGAAATACGCAGGACCAGAGCCTGAGATGGCGGTGACCAAATCAATGTCGGCTTCGTCGTCAAGCCAGACGCACTCCCCGACCCGTCCCATCAAATCATTGGCCCACTGTCGATGGGTGTCTTCGAGTGCCTCATTACTCACCAATGCCGTGATGCCAGCGCCCACCAGCGCCGGTGTGTTGGGCATGGTTCGCACCACGGGGCGCGGTCCAAGAGCGGTCTCAATGGCATGGAGGTTAATTCCGCTGGCCACGCTGATGATCATGGGGCACGGATCATTGGACAAGTGGGGGCGGATCTGGGCCAACACCTCGGGCATGATTTGGGGCTTGACAGCCAAAATCAAGACATCCACTTGAGTGGCGGTCTCATCCAATGCGGCGTGTGCGCTGATGCCCCATTTTGTTGCAAGTAGTTCTCGGCGTTCAGCTGATGGGTCGACCACCTGCACGCGCTCTGGCGACACATCAGAGCCGATCAGGCCACCAATCAAGGCGCTGGCCATATGGCCACCACCCACAAACGTCATCGTATAAGCATGCATGCCTCTATTGTAGAGCATGCCATCGACAATCAGGCTGATGCGCGCGCGCCAAACAGCGCTGTGCCAATCCGGACCCAGTTGGCCCCCGCTGCAATGGCGGCCTCCAGATCATCGGACATCCCAGCCGATAGGGCATCCACGCTTGGATGGGCACGACGCAGATCTTCAAAATGCCCCGCCAGGGTATTGAACACCTCTATTTGCTCGGCCCACTCTGCTCTGGGAGCCGGAATCGCCATCAAACCTCGAAGTGTGAGCCGAGGGGATTGGTCGATGAGATTGGCCAGTTCGGGGATCTCGCTGGGGTCACACCCGGCTTTTTGTACTTCACCATCGAGATTGACTTGAATCAGCACATTGAGAGGCGGTCGGTCTGTTGGGCGCTGGTCATTGAGGCGGGTGATGAGCTTTTTTCGGTCCACACTGTGGACCCAATCAAATGATTCGGCAATGGCACGTGTCTTATTGGATTGAATGGGTCCAATGAAGTGCCAATCAAGATCTAAGTGGTTCAGCTCCTCAATCTTAGCCACCCCCTCAGAGACATAGTTCTCGCCAAAGGCCCTTTGCCCCAATTGGGCTAGCTCAGCTACGGCCTGGGCTGGACGGGTCTTGCTCACCGCCAACAAATGCACGCTCTCAGGCGGTCGGCCGGCATCGACCAAGGCCGTCTCAATCCGCTCCAATGTTGCCTGATAGGCCGCTTTGATCGTTGACATGTCGATTCCTCATCGCCCCCGTTAGACGGGGGTTTTGGTGCTTTTTGGCTATCTTTTAATCCAACAGCATGAATTTTGGGCGGTTTTTAACCATCTGTTAACCCCCTCAATCGTATTCTACAGTCGGTCAAGGTCTAAAGGTTTCTTCATTCTTTGGTCAGACTCCAATGTCGACGCCGATGGACAGGGCACTGTGGGCCCGGGCAAGCGATTTGCCCGGGCCGTTTTTTTTGTAGAATCAAGTCATGCGCATACTCATCGTAGAAGACAATCGCGACATCGCCGCCAATCTGGGGGACTTTCTCTCAGACCGTGGGCATGAGGTGGATTACGCCTATGATGGTGTCACCGGCCTCAATCTGGCCAGCACCCACACCTTTGATGCGCTCGTGCTTGATTTGTCCTTACCCGGTATGGATGGGCTGGAGGTGGCCCGTCAGCTTCGCGAAGAGAAGAAAATCGAAACGCCGATTTTGATGCTCACCGCACGCGACCAGCTCGAAGACAAGCTGGCTGGGTTTGACTCTGGCGCAGACGATTATTTGGTCAAGCCATTTGAGCTCAAAGAAGTCGAGGCGCGCATCGAGGTGTTGGCCAGACGCGGCCAGCGCATCAAGCCAACGGTGCTGACCGTGGGTGATTTGGAATACAACTTAGAGACGTATCGGGTGACCCGCCAAGGCAAACCGATTGACTTAAATCCCATTGGTTTGAAGTTATTAGAAAAGCTGATGAGCGCTTCCCCAGCCGTCGTGACCCGCCGCGAGTTGGAGCATCATGTTTGGGGTGAAGAGCTTCCCGACTCAGACAGTTTGCGCGTTCACATTCACTCGCTTCGAGTGGCCATTGATAAGCCGTTTGGTCAGGCCATGATTCAAACCCGCCACGGCATTGGGTACAGCTTGGTGGCGTCAGATGAAGTACCGGATGAAATACCGGCGCCGTCTTAGAAGTCGACTGATCCTGTCGTTTTTGGTTTTTGGCACACTGCTGAGTGCCTTGTTCGCCATCGCCGTGTTGTTCCTCCAAAACCTCTTGGAAGATGCATTGATCACCCAAACACTGGCCGATGAGGTCGATCAGTACATTGTGGATCTGAGAGAAGACCCCACCTTGGTTGAGCCTTTTTACACGCGCATTCAAGGTTATGTGACCCGTCCTGAGCGCGCCGACATTGTACCGGTGCCTTTTCGGGCATTGCCATCGGGGGTGCATGAGGTCAGCGTCGATGATGCCTACTACAAGGCCATCATTCGAAAAGAGGATGACTTTTGGGTGTTTCTCACCTATGACATATCCGACAACCGCGAGTTGTCGCGCCGGCTGATCATGGCACTGATTGCCGTGGTGGTGTTTTTCTCCGCGCTCTCGTTGGCTTTGGGTATCTGGTCATCGGGGCGGGTGCTGGCACCGGTCAGCGCCTTGGCCAAACGCCTAGAAGCGCTCGATGAGAACGATCCATCCGTGAACTTACAAAAGCATTTTCCCGATGATGAGGTGGGCCAGTTGGCCGCCGCATTGGATGATTATGCCGCTCGTCAACACGAGTTAATTGAGCGAGACCAAGCATTCAATGCCGATGTGTCGCACGAATTGCGCACACCGCTGGCGGTGATTGCCGGTGCAACAGAGCTGATGCTCTCTCAGCCAGATTTAACCGATCGCAACCGCGAGCGTCTGTTGCGGATTGCCCGTGCAGCCAGACAATCCACCGACACCACCACAGCACTGCTGTATCTGGTCCGAGCCAACCACGGCGATCTGGGATCTGAGACCGCACAAGCGGTGGGCGACATTGCCAATCAAGTGCTCGACAATTATCGCCCGCTCATCGGAGACCGTTCGCTGTCACTCAAACTTCGTGTAGAAGATGAGGTCAGCGTGATTGCACCGGAGGCGGTGATCTCCGTGGTGCTGGGGAATTTGGTGGGCAATGCCGTCCGCTACACCAAAGAAGGTGAGGTGTGTTTGGTGGTGGGCAGCGGACAGGTCACCATTCAAGACACGGGACCGGGCATTGATCCAGAAGAACTCCCGCGTGTGTTTGATCGTCACTTCCGAGGACGACAAACCAGTGGCACCAAAGGCTCTGGATTGGGGCTGTCGATTGTGAAGCGTTTGGTTGATTTGTATGGCTGGACCATTGAGTTTGCAAACCGACCTGAAGGGGGTCTGGCCGTCAAATTGTCTTTCTTCCCAGACTTAGATCGCATCCAATGATACGGTAAGAACCTATGGCGATCGTTCAATGTCCTGCGTGTCAAAAACGCATTTCTTCCATGGCAAAGGTGTGCCCTCACTGTGGCGCGTCCTTGGGTGAGATGACGCCTGAGCGTCGAGCCGAGATGGCACAGATCAAGCGACAGCGACATTTAAGTCGAGCCAAGTCGCTGTCGTTGATGGCGTTGGTATTGGCGTTTGCTGGTGCGCTGAGTTGGTGGTTTGCCGGCGGCCAAGGTTGGCAATGGCCACCGCCGATGATGAGCGTGGTGCTGCTGGTGCTGGGCTTGGCCTTTTACCTGATCGGCCGTGGCTGGTTGCTGTGGCTTTATTTAACGCGTTCGACGGTGAGACGTTTGTTATAGCCTTTGACTTGTAAACGCCAGCGATCAAACAAGCCGCGACGAATCACCACTTCTGGATTGGTGGTGGCGCGAACGGTGTAGAGGTTGGTCTCGGCTTGGCGCCAGACCATGCCATTTTCGAGTTCAAACACGGTCTCGCCATCCCAGCCATCGAAGGTGCCAACCAAACGAGAGGTGATGGTGTCCGAGTCATTGTCATCGCCGGCAAAGACATCAGCAATTCTCTCCCGAAGTCCCCGGCGATCCTCGGATTGCTCTTGCTGCTGTGCTTCAATGGCCTGAGTGGCTTCAGCCACCTCACGCTCCACCACTTCGGCTTGTTGACGGCTCAGCCAGGCATTCAATGCGGCTAGCTCATCTGCGGTCAGTTTGTTGATGCCCGTGGCTTGACGTTCGGCTGTGCTCATGCGCTCCTCAATGGGCGCGTCACTGTCTTGGGCAAGCGCCACACCAGAGAAAGCCACAGTCATGGCAACGGCCAAGGCTGGCAAAGAAAAAAGTCGTTTGGTCATATTAGAGGTCTTGTTTGTAGCGAACATAGGGGATGCGTCCATAAATGTCTCGAACCCCTTCATCGGTGGTGCGGGTGTCTCCAGCCGCCTTGGTCGTTGATGCGCCTTGATCGAGCACATTGCTCACGCCGATACTAAACGAGGCGCTACCAGGCCGCCATGAGAACTCCAAATCAAACCCACTGGGGGGCGCCGTGATCGTTTGATCGCCGAGCTGACCCAAGCGGATGGGCCGGTCCACATAGCGGCCCAATAAATCCCCACGAAAATTGCCGCGTTGCCAAGCCAAATTCAGCTGTGCCGCATTGGTGAGCTGGTCATCAAATCGCCCCGCGGCTGCCCACTCGGTGGGATCGCCTAAGTCCATTAAGCTGCTGCGCTGACGATACCGAGCCAGTTGCAGGCCGACTAAGAAATCACCCACGCGCTCGACCTCAATGCCAAAGCTGACATTGGCCACGGCCCCTTCTACCAAGCCAGCCGGGGTGGCGGGCGTGGCACTGGGCAAACCGAACAGTGAAGCCAATTGATCCAACGGCTGACCGAGTTGATCGCTGAGCTGGTCATCCGATTGCTCAGACCGAAACAAGCCAAGCCCCACGTTGACATTGGGTGCTGCGGTCCACTCGCCTTGGATCTGGACCAAGTTCACCGCGTTGTCAGGCACTGGCTGATCGACAAACTGGCAGTTCTTAGCCAAAAATGTGTCCAGCGTCAGGGTGTGCTGGCTGCATTGGATGTGCGCGAGGCTCGCCGTATTGAGCTGCCAAGCCCGAAGCGACCATGAAAAACGGTCACCCGAATCTGCGTTTGACTCGCTGTCTGCAACACTGGCTTGCAGGCCCTCCAGCCCCAAAATACGGTCGGTCAGGGGACCCGATAGTGGCACTGACACGCTCAAACGGGGTCGGCTACCAGGAAGACCCAGAGGCGCTTGCGGCGCCAACAAAGCGGGATAGCTGTCTGAAGGGTTGTTGAGATTGGCCGACGAGTTGGCTGAGTTGTCGGCATCTTGAGCCCAGGCCAGCGGGGCGATGACAAGCAATGCGCTCACCAGAGCCAGCCCACGCACGAGCGATCCAAACGAACGCGCGTTTTGCTGTGGGCCGAGCTTAGATGGAATGGTTATCATCACAATGCGTCTTTAGAGCCTCAAACCCCCGAAAAGTTTAATGCCTGATCAATTTAGGCCACCGGTGTTGCACCGCTTGCCCAAATTGTAGCAAAGCGGCCCAGAACTTGCACCCAAAATCGTCACCAATGTCCCCGTCTGCCTTGATCTTATGGGCATTGAGGGGCACAATGCCAAGGCTTGCCAGCGCCTCTGCCAAACCGACCACATAGAGAGTGATTTGACCATGCCAACCCGTCGAGACCTAGCCAACGCCATCCGTGCCCTGTCCATGGATGCCGTCCAGAAGGCCAACAGTGGCCACCCAGGGATGCCCATGGGCATGGCCGATATCGCCGAAGTCCTCTACAACAACCACCTCAAACACAACCCCAACAACCCCAATTGGTGGGACCGAGACCGCTTCGTGGTCTCCAATGGCCATGGTTCGATGCTTCTTTATGCGGCCTTGCATTTAAGCGGCTATGCCATTTCCATCGACGACATCAAAAACTTTCGTCAATTCCACTCGCCGACGCCAGGCCACCCAGAATATGGTGAGGCACCCGGGGTGGAGACCACCACCGGCCCATTGGGGCAGGGCTTGGCCAACGCGGTGGGGCTGGCGCTGGCAGAAAAACTCTTGGCGGCTCGTTTCAATACACCCGCCCGATCGATTGTGGATCACCATACTTGGGTATTTGCCGGCGATGGTTGTTTGATGGAAGGCGTGTCGCACGAGGCCTGCTCTTTGGCCGGCACCTGGGGCTTGGGCAAGCTGATTGTGTTTTATGACGACAACAACATTTCGATCGATGGCGATGTCTCGGGTTGGTTTAGTGACGACACCGCAGCCCGTTTCCGGGCCTATGGCTGGCAGGTGATTGAAGCCGTCGATGGGCACGATGCTGAGGCCATTGATCGGGCCATTGAAGTGGCCAAAGCCAACACTGACCAGCCCACCTTGATCTGTTGTCAGACCGTGATTGGGTTTGGCTCACCCAACAAGCAGGGCACGGCGGCCACCCATGGCGCGCCATTGGGCGAAGATGAGGTGGCCAAGGCCCGTGAAGCGCTGAACTGGCCACACGCGCCATTTGAGATTCCAGAAGAGATCCAGCAGGCATGGGATGCTCGCGAGAAAGGAGCCGAAGCTGAGGCCGCCTGGCAAAGCCGTTTCGATGCCTATCAAGAAGCCGAGCCTGAGCGCGCGGCTGAGTTTGTGCGACGCTTAGAAGGGCAGTTGCCTGAGAACTTTGATGCGTTGATGCAAGAGGCCATTACCGCCATTCAGGCCGATGAGTCTAAAGTGGCCACCCGCAAGGCCTCAGAGATGGCTCTTGAGATCATCGGGCCTCACTTGCCCGAGCTGTTGGGCGGTTCGGCCGATTTGACGGGGTCCAATAACACCTTTTGGTCGGGCAGCATCGATATCACCAACGACTGGGCACACGGCAACTACATCTACTACGGCGTGCGCGAGTTTGGCATGACCGCGATTGCCAACGGCCTGAACTTGCACGGTGGGTTCATTGCCTACACCGGCACCTTTTTGGTGTTTTCGGACTACGCTCGGAATGCCGTTCGCATGTCGGCACTGATTCCGACCAAGAGCATCCATGTCTACACCCACGACTCGATTGGGCTAGGCGAAGACGGGCCCACGCACCAACCCATTGAGCATGTCTCCTCACTCAGATTGATCCCCAAACTCTCCGTCTGGCGACCCGCCGATAAAACAGAGACCTTGGTGGCCTGGGCTGCCGCCATCAAAGAACCCGGCACCCCATCGGCTCTAGTGCTGACGCGCCAAGGACTGACACATCAAAGCCGTGATGCCGAGCAACTGGCCGCGATTGAGCGGGGTGGCTATGTGCTTAAATCCGCCCATGAGGCCAAGGCCATTTTGATGGCCACCGGTTCAGAGGTGTCACTGGCGATGGAAGTGGCCGAGCGCCTGGAGTCAGAGGGCATGGCGGTGAGCGTGGTCTCGATGCCAAACCCAGAGCGTTTTAAACAACAGCCAATGAGCTATCAAGAAACGGTATTGCCACCGGCGGGCCCGACCCGCGTGGCCATCGAGGCAGGATCGAGCGCTTACTGGCACCAGTGGGTGGGCTCGACGGGTGCGGCGATTGGAATTGATGCCTTCGGTGCTTCAGCACCGGCTGAGGTGTTGTTTAAAGCCTATGGGCTCGATGCTGACTCAGTGGCAGCGCGGGTGCGTGCACTCATTTAGGTCATCGCCTCACCGACTTGTTCGAATTGCGCCATCAAAAATAGCCCAAAAACCCAGCCAATACGCCTGAAAGACGGGGATTTGGGCTAGTCCTCACCCAGCAGGCGCAGTACAATGGGAATGGTCTTTTTATTCAAACCCAAGTGGGGAGTGAGTCGTTATGCCTATTAAAGTCGCCATCAATGGTTACGGTCGAATTGGACGCAACGTATTGCGTGCTTTGTATGAATCTGGACGTCAAAAAGACATCCAAGTGGTTGCCATCAACGACCTCGGGGACACCGAAACCAACGCCCACCTCACCCAATATGACACCGCCCATGGTCGATTTAATGCTGATGTCTCGGTGTCGGGACAAAATTTGGTGGTCAATGGCGACTCCATCGCCTGTTATGCCCAAAGAGATCCGGCCCAGCTGCCTTGGGGCGAGTTGGGGGTCGATGTGGTGCTCGAGTGCACCGGCTTTTTTGCCTCGAAGGACAAGGCGTCTGCGCATTTGGCAGCGGGTGCAAAAAAAGTCTTGATTTCAGCGCCGGCAGGCAAAGATCTGCCCACCGTTGTCTACGGTGTGAACCACGATGTGATCACCGCAGATGACCACGTGGTCTCAAACGCTTCGTGCACCACCAACTGCCTAGCGCCGTTGGTCAAGCCCATTCATGAGGCGGTGGGTGTGGAATCGGGTCTGATGACCACCATTCATGCCTACACCAACGATCAGGTCTTGACCGATGTCTATCACACCGACTTGCGTCGGGCGCGGTCGGCCACCATGAGCCAAATCCCAACCAAAACGGGTGCGGCAGCGGCAGTGGGTCTGGTCTTGCCAGAGCTCGATGGCAAGCTCGATGGCTTTGCCATGCGCGTTCCAACCATCAACGTCTCGGTGGTGGATTTGACGTTTATTGCCGGCCAAGACACCACGGTCGAAGAGATCAATGCGGTGGTGAAAAAAGCCAGTGAGGGAGAAATGAAAGGCATCTTGGCTTACAACGAAGCGCCTTTGGTCTCTGTTGATTTCAATCACAACCCACACTCTTCGGTCTTTGATGCGACTTTGACCAAAGTCTCAGGTGGCCGCTTGGTCAAAGTGCTCTCTTGGTATGACAACGAATGGGGTTTCTCTAACCGCATGCTCGATACCGCGAGCGTGCTGGGCAAGATGGCCTAAGACCACCAAAGGATGAAACGCTTCGCCTGAGCCCTCTTTAAACAACCAAGCTTAAACAATTAAGTTTATACAACCAAGCAATGTGTGTAAGAGTCGACCAATGAAAACCTTGGATCAATTAGACATTCAGAATAAACGCGTCCTGATTCGTTCTGATCTCAATGTGCCCATTGTCAACGGTGAGGTCACTTCCAAGGCCCGCATTGAGGCCAGCCTGGCGACATTTGAACAAGCGCTCAGCGGCGGCGCGTCTGTGATGGTGATGTCCCACCTTGGCCGGCCGACAGAAGGCGAGCCCAACGAGGCCGAGTCATTGGCACCGGTGGCCAAATGCTTAGGCGAGCTGATGGGTCGTGAGGTTCGTCTGATTAAAGATTGGATCGATGGGGTGTCCTTAGATGCCGGTGAACTGGTGCTGTTAGAAAATGTTCGATTCTTAAAAGGCGAGACCGCCAACGATGAGGGCTTGGCACAGAAAATGGCCGATTTGGCCGAAGTGGTGGTGATGGATGCCTTTGCCACTGCCCACCGCGCACAAGCCTCAACCGAAGGCGTGATTCGGCATGCCAAAGAGGCCTGTGCCGGGCCACTGCTGGCTGCGGAGATTAAAGCGCTGGACCAAGCGCTAGATAACCCAGCCCGGCCCATGGTGGCGATTGTGGGTGGGTCCAAAGTCTCGAGCAAATTAAGCGTGCTTGAAGCATTGATTGATCAGGTCGATCAATTGATCGTCGGCGGTGGCATCGCCAATACCTTTTTGGCGGCCGCTGGGCATCGCATTGGGGCGTCTTTGCATGAGCCCGATTTGGTGCCAACGGCCAAGGCACTGATGGAACAGGCCAAAGCCAAGGGAGCTGAAATTCCTCTACCTGTGGATGTGGTGACCGCCACCCGCTTCCACCAAGAAGCCCATCCTTCCTTGCGTGATGTTGAACGCGTGCACGACGATGAGATGATTTTAGACATTGGCCCCGACACGGCCCAGCGGTTGGCTCAGATCATTTCAGGTGCCGGCACTGTGCTTTGGAATGGGCCGGTGGGCGTGTTTGAGTTCGAAGCCTTTGCTGCGGGCACGCGTGCCATCGCCAAGGCCGTGGCCCGCTGTGAGGGCTTTACCTTGGCCGGCGGTGGCGACACCATCGCGGCCATTGAAAAGTTTGGTGTGGCCGACCAAGTCGACTACATCTCAACAGCCGGTGGGGCCTTTTTGGAATACGTCGAGGGCAAGCCATTGCCCGCTTTGCAGGCCCTCAATGAATCCAGCTAAACCGACGAGCGCGGTGATGCAGCGCCGCACAAAAATTGTCGCGACTCTTGGTCCGGCCACCGATGATCTAGAGACCTTAGAGGGCCTGCTTCAAGCCGGTTGTGATGTCGTTCGGGTGAACTTCTCGCACGGTGATCCAGAAACCCACGCGCGCCGCATCAAGATGGTGCGTGCGGCCGCGCGCGAGCTCGATACCGACATTGCGGTGCTAGCCGATCTGGCCGGACCCAAGATTCGGATCGACCACTTTCGCGAGGGCTCGGTTCATCTTGAGGTGGGACAAGCTTTCGCACTTTATGCAGAAGAAAACCCGCCGGTGGGCGATGTGCATGGCGTTGGTGTGAGTTATTTGGGTCTGCCCAAGGACGTCAACGTCGGTAGCGAGCTGATGCTCGATGATGGCTTGATTGTGCTTCGAGTCGAGGGCATCGAAGGCACGCGCATTGATTGCTCGGTGGCCACGGGTGGCGTGTTGTCAGACCGCAAAGGACTCAACTTAAGAGGTGGTGGCTTGTCCATCCCAGGCCTAGCTGACAGCGACAAAGCCGATATTGAACGCGCCGCTGAGTGGCAGGTGGATTTCTTGGCGGTCTCTTTCCCACGCAATGCCCATGACATTGAACACGCACGTCACTTGCTCCGTGAAGCAGGTGGGCAAGCCTCGATTGTCGCCAAGATTGAGCGGCACGAAGCCATTGATAATTTAGAGAGCGTGGTGGATGCCTGCGATGTGGTGCTGGTGGCTCGCGGAGATTTGGGCGTTGAAATTGATGAGGCCGAACTCCCGGGTCTCCAAAAGCGCATCATTAAAACCGCCCTCGAGCACAATCGAGCGGTGATCACGGCCACTCAGATGATGCAATCGATGGTGGAAAGCCCCATCCCCACGCGCGCTGAAGTGCTGGATGTGGCCAATGCCGTGATTGATGGCACCGATGCGGTAATGCTCTCTGCAGAGTCGGCGGTGGGTAAGCACCCGGTCAAAGTCATCGAGGCGATGAGCCGAATCTGTCAAGGCGCTGAGCGACATGTGGAAGCACACGTGCCCTCTAGACTTCTCAATGTTCGTGCCGAACGCATTGACCAAGCCATCGCGATGGCGGCGATGATGACGGCCAACAATTTGCCGGTGAAGGCGATCATTGCCTTGACTGAGTCAGGCTCAACTGCTCAGTGGCTCAGTCGCGTGCGCTCACCAGCGCCGATTATTGCACTGAGTCCCAATCGGGCGACCTTGCGCCGCACGCATATGTTTCAACACGTCAAACCATTGTTTTTTCCGCCGATGGAGGACAATGAGGAGACAACGGCCAGTGTGGCACGCCGCGCGCTAGCACATGTTCGCGATGCCGGCTTGGTGATGGCAGGCGATCGTGTGTTGATGACGTTGGGTGATCAACATGGCCGAAGTGGTCAGACCAACACGCTCAAAATCATGACCGTGCCGTCCTCGGTAGAATAGTCGAATGAAACTGTGTAATTAAATAGAACGATTTATTGAATCCATAAGTATCCAATCTAAAAAGAGGGATTGACGCATGACCGATCATTATCAAACACTTGCTGACACCGCCATGGCTTTGGTGGCCCCTGGCAAAGGCATTTTGGCCATTGATGAGTCCAGCGGCACCATCAAAAAACGTTTCGATGGTGTGGGCGTTGAAAACACCGAAGAGAATCGTTTGGACTACCGGTCGATGATGCTCACCACCGAAGGCTTAGGCGATTACATCTCAGGCGCGATCTTGTTTGACGAGACCATTCGTCAAGTGATGCCAGACGGCACGCCCTTGGTCAAAGTGATGGAACAAGCCGGCATCATTCCAGGCATCAAAGTCGATGCCGGTGCCAAAGACTTGGCCGGCTTCCCAGGAGAGAAAGTCACCGAAGGTTTGGATGGTCTGCGTGAGCGGTTGGCCGAATATGCCAAGCTCGGCGCACGGTTTGCCAAATGGCGCGCGGTGATCACCATTGGTGATGACATCCCATCGAGAGGCTGTATTGAGGCCAATGCCCACGCGCTCGCGCGCTACGCGGCCCTGTGCCAAGAAGCCGGTATTGTTCCGATCGTTGAGCCTGAAGTGTTGATGGATGGTGACCATGACTTGGATACCTCATTCGATGTCACCGAAGCCACTCAGAAAGCCCTGTTCGCCGAACTCTACGAGCAAAATGTGATGCTCGAGGGCACCATTTTGAAAGCTTCCATGGTGATCTCAGGATCCGAAGCCTCGGACCGCGCCGACATCAATCAGGTTGCTGAGGCCACGGTCGATTGTTTGCTCAATGCGGTCCCCGCAGCGACAGCCGGCGTGGTGTTCTTATCTGGCGGTCAGGGGGATGTGGAAGCGACTGCGCACTTGGATGCCATGAACAAGATGGGTGAGATGCCTTGGCCACTGTCGTTTTCTTATGGCCGTGCCCTACAGGCAGAAGCCTTAGCGCATTGGGCGAAGGACCCCAAAGGCAACCGTGCTGAAGCTCAAGCGATTATGTTGCACCGTTCACGCATGAACGGCCTGGCCTCACTGGGCGAGTGGAGCGAGGAAGAAGAAAATCAGTGACGGTGCGAAGTGATCGTGCAGCACGATGAGCGATAAGGCCAAAGATCAAGCTCTCGAGTATCACCGACTGCCTCTGCCAGGCAAGTTCAAGATCTCGCCAACGAAGGCATTGACGACGGCCAAGGACTTGTCCTTGGCCTACTCGCCTGGCGTGGCCGCCGCCAGTGAAGCCATTCATGCCGATCCTGAGATGGCCCGTGAGCTCACCGTGCGTGGCAACTTGGTCGGTGTGATCTCCAATGGCACAGCGGTGCTCGGTTTGGGCGACATTGGTCCACTGGCAGCTAAGCCCGTGATGGAAGGCAAGGGCGTGCTGTTTAAGAAGTTTGCCGGCATCGATGTGTTTGATATCGAGATCGATGAAAAAGATCCAAAGAAACTCACTGATGTGATTGCCTCTTTGGCACCGACGTTTGGTGGCATCAACTTAGAAGACATCAAAGCGCCCGAGTGTTTTGAAGTTGAAGAGGCGCTCAAAGAGCGGCTCGACATTCCAGTGTTTCACGATGATCAGCATGGGACCGCGATCATTGTTTCTGCAGCCATCATCAATGCCTTAATCCTGACCGGCAAAAAACTCGATGAGGTGCGCTTGGTGGCCTCCGGAGCCGGTGCCGCTGGTCTGGCGTGTTTGGATTTGTTGGTCACCATGGGCTTGAAGCGGGAGCACATCACCGTCTGTGATCAAGAGGGTGTGGTCTTCACTGGGCGCGTGGTGGATATGGATGAGCGGAAAGCCGCCTACGCGCAAGATACTGATGCCCGTTCCTTGGGTGAGGTGATTGTAGGCGCCGATATTTTCTTAGGCGTGTCGGCACCCAACGTCTTGAGTGTGGAAATGGTCAAAGCCATGGCCGATGCCCCGATTATTTTGGCGCTGGCCAACCCCATCCCAGAGATCATGCCAGAGCTTGCCCGCGAGGCCTCACCGAATGCCTTGATTGCCACCGGCCGCTCGGATTACCCAAACCAAGTCAACAATGTCTTGTGCTTTCCCTACATTTTTAGAGGGGCACTGGATGTCTGTGCCAGCGAGATCAATGATGAAATGAAAATGGCGTGTGTCCACGCCATTGCCAATCTGGCCAGACAAGAGGCCAGCGATGTCGCTGCCGAGGCCTACGGCGGGCAAGTGCCCACCTTTGGGCCCGATTACTTGATTCCGCAACCTTTTGATCCTCGCCTTTTGGTCGAAGTGGCCTCCGCCACGGCCAAAGCGGCCATGGACTCAGGGGTTGCCAAGCGCCCGGTGGCGGATTTTGAGGCTTATCGCGAGCGCTTGAGTCAGTATGTGTTTAGAACTGGGCTGTTGATGAAGCCCATCTTTGATGCCGCCAGAGCCGATCCGAAACGGGTCGTGTTTGCCGAAGGTGAGATGGAAGTGGTCCTTCGGGCAGTGCAAGTGTTGGTCGATGATGGCTTGGTCAAACCCATCTTGATTGGCCGGCCGGATGTCGTTGAAATGCGCATTGAAAAAGCAGGCTTAAGAATCCGTCCCGGTCAGGACTTTGAACTGGTCAATCCAGCGTCTGATCCAAGATTTAAGGCCTACTGGCAGACTTTTTATGACATCACCAAACGCCGTGGGGTCACACCACAATCCGCCAAAGCCTTGGTGAGAACACGCGACAGCATCATTGCCGCTCTAATGGTGTATCGCTCCGAGGCCGATGCCTTGATTTGTGGGGTGGTGGGTCGCTACGAGAAAAAACTCAAGTATTTGACCGAGGTCTTGGGCTTCAAAGAAGGGGCCAAGACCATGGGGGCTTTGTCTGCCATGACCACCGATGTGGGCACTTGGTTTGTGTGCGACACCCACGTCAACCCAGACCCCACCGCCGAGCAGTTGGTTGAGCTCACTTTAATGGCGGCTGAGCGGGTGAAGCTTTTTGGTATCACGCCCAAAGTCGCACTGTTATCGCATTCAACTTTTGGCTCGCACGTGGATGCCTCGTCTTCTAAGATGCGACAAGCCTTGGCCATGATTAAAGAGCGGGCGCCGGATCTTGAAGTAGAAGGGGAGATGCCAGCGGATTTGGCGCTGATGCCCAACATTCGAGAGGAAGTCTTTCCGGATTCTGTTTTGAAGGGATCGGCCAATTTGTTGATCATGCCCAACCAAGATGCCGCAGACATCGCCTTTAACATGTCCAGAATCATTGGTCGAGCCGTCAATGTCAGTCCGATGCTAATGGGCATTGGTCGGCCAGCGCACGTGCTCACCCCCTCAGCGACGGTCCGACGCATCGTCAATATGGCAGCCATTGCCGTGGTGGATGCCCAACAATATGAGAAAGAGCAGGGCCAGTCGCTGATCTGAGCGCTGGCTCTGCTTTAATGGAATCTAATCGCTCTTGGCTGAGTTCAGCGCCTGAACCAGAGCCCACATGGCCGCCTCGGCGGGGACTTGGCGCTCGTTGGTCATCACTGCCACCCAAACATCGTAATCGGCGAGCCAAGCGACGGTTGCGCTAAAGCCGGTGATGCCACCTGAGTGCATCAACATGGCCCCAGGGCCTGGAACATCGCCCACCTGAATCCCGGCACCATAGCGCATTTGCGGATTGCCAAACATGGGCCAGGCAGGATCCATCATGCGGTTAAGCGAGGCCTCAGAGATGAGCTCGCCACTCAGCAAAGCTTGCCAATAGCGCAGTAGATCAGGCGCGGTGCTCACCACTGGGGCAGCAGCGAATGCGCTGGCATAATCGACTGGCCCGACAGGCTCTCCACCTTGATGGCCTTGCACCATGAGTGGATCGGGTGTGTTTGGTATCAACACCTCGGTGTCTGTGAGCGCCAGGGGCTCTAAGATTTCAGTTCTCAATAGTTCGGCATAGCTTTGTCCGCTGACTGTTTCGACAATTCGTCCCAACAATTGATAGGCCACATTGGAATAAGCCCAGCCATGGCCTGGACAAAAGGCCAGGCCAATGTCTTTTAGCTTTTCAAAGTCTTCTTCGGGCGCTTGGTAGGGCCCACTCAGCGGCCCATCTGCTGGGATGAAATACCCCGATCGATGAGTCAGGAGATGGTCAATGGTGACCTCATTGGCCCGAGGCAGGTCTGGAAACCATTGATCAATGGGGTCAGTGAGGCTCAATTGGCCCGCCTCAATGGCTTTGAAAACCAGCACCGCCGTCATGGATTTGCCAATCGATGCGGCAGCAAATCGAGCATTTTCCCCGCCACCGATCTGAGTCTGCCAGAGCCCAAGGCTGGGACTGGCCACGGCCAATGACCAAGCCGGTGCGCGATCAGCAAACGCAGAAGAGGCCTCGGTGAGCGCATGTATTTGTTGGGCTTGGGTCGCCTCTGGCCACGGCTTTGATGCCACAGGCAGACTGTTGAGGGTCGATGGAGTGGGGATTGGTTCTGGGCTTTCGAGCTTTTCGCAGTCCCAATTGGCGCTGGCAGACCAAGACAAAACCACCAGGGTGGCTGCAATGAACAAATGAGTGGAGGGCTGTATTTTGGGGTATGTCATATCCGTTTATTGATGTCTCACGTGGAGTTGGGAACAGTCTACCCTTGGGGAGTGTAAGCGGGTGCGTGAAAGGTGCAATCCGTCTACAATAATGGACTGTGTTTGAGTTGAGAAATGAGACGGCACCGTGAGCGATCAATCACCCAAAGACAACTCCCAAGACCTGGATCCAATCGAGACCCAAGAATGGCTGGATTCTTTGGCGGCTGTGGTGGACCGAGATGGTCCCACGCGCGCCCATTTTCTGTTGGAGCGTCTGGTGGAGTTTGCCCGCCAATCCGGTGCCCATTTGCCGTTCGACTTAACCACCGCCTACATCAATACCATCCCACTCGAGCGGCAAGCCCGCCACCCAGGGGATTTAGAGCTGGAGCGTCGAATTCGCTCCATCATCCGTTGGAATGCGATGGCCACGGTCATTCGAGCGGGCAAGCGGGGTGGAGAGCTTGGGGGCCATATCGCGAGCTTCGCCTCAGCCGCCACTTTGTATGATGTGGGGTTCAACCATTTCTTTAAAGGCCATGAGCATCCCGATGGCTCTGATCTGCTGTTTATTCAGGGCCATTCATCGCCGGGCATTTACGCACGAGCCTTTCTTGAGGGCCGAATCAGCGAAAAGCAGCTCGATCAATTCCGTGAGGAAGTCAACGGCGAGGGCTTGAGCTCTTACCCACACCCATGGCTGATGCCCGAGTTTTGGCAGATTCCAACCGTGTCGATGGGGCTCGGTCCCATCATGGCGATTTATCAAGCGCGCTTTTTGAAATACATGCACAACCGTGAGCTGATTGAGGCTGAGAAACGGAAAGTGTGGTGTTTTATGGGCGACGGCGAGACCGATGAGCCGGAGTCTTTGGGTGCCATCTCGCTGGCCGGGCGCGAGAAACTCGACAATTTGGTGTTTGTGGTCAACTGCAATCTGCAGCGCTTAGATGGGCCGGTTCGTGGCAACGGAAAAATCATCCAAGAGCTCGAGGGTGTGTTTAGAGGCGCGGGCTGGAATGTCATCAAAGTCATCTGGGGCTCCTACTGGGATCCGCTGCTGGCCAAAGACACGCAAGGTCTTTTGCGAAAGCGCATGGAAGAAGCGCTTGACGGTGACTACCAAAAATACAAAGCCAATGATGGCAAGTATGTCAGAGACCACTTCTTCGGTGCCTATGACGAGTTAAAAGCCATGGTCGCGGACATGAGTGATGAGGAGATCTGGCGCCTAAACCGCGGTGGTCATGATCCACACAAAGTCTATGCCGCCTATCACAGCGCGACTGAGCACACCGGCCAGCCCACCGTGATTTTGGCCAAGACCATCAAAGGCTATGGTCTGGGGCAATCAGGTGAGGGACAAAACATCACCCATCAGTTAAAGAAACTTGATACCGATGGGATTAAGTATTTCCGGGACCGTTTCGATGTGCCCGTGCCCGATGAAGGCATTGAAGACGTGCCTTACTTCCACCCAGGACCGGATTCTGAGGAAGTGAAATACCTGCAAGCCAGACGTGAGGCGCTGGGTGGGCACATGCCCAAGCGTGTGGTCAGTGACGCCTCTTTGGAAGTGCCCGAATTGGCCGCCTTTGAATCCATCACCAAAGGCTCGGGTGATCGTGAAATTTCGACCACCATGGCCTTTGTCCGAATCCTGGCGGTGTTGTTGCGTGACAAAGCCATCAAAGAGCACATCGTTCCGATCATTTGCGATGAGGCCAGAACCTTCGGCATGGAGGGTTTGTTTCGACAAATCGGCATCTATGCACCGTTTGGGCAGCTCTATGAGCCGGTCGATTCGGATCAATTGATGTATTACAAAGAAGACAAGAAAGGCCAGGTGTTGCAAGAAGGAATCACCGAAGCCGGATCGATGAGCTCGTGGATTGCCGCGGCAACGAGTTATGCATCCAACGGCAAACCCATGGTGCCGTTTTATACCTTCTATTCGATGTTTGGTTTCCAGCGCATCGGGGATTTGGCCTGGGCGGCGGGTGACATGCGCGCCCGCGGCTTTTTGATGGGTGGGACCTCGGGTCGGACCACCCTGAATGGTGAGGGCCTGCAACACGAGGATGGCCATAGCCATGTCTTGGCGGGAACCATCCCGAACTGTGTGAGCTATGACCCGACGTTTGGCTATGAGCTGGCGGTCATCATTCAAGATGGCATGCGTCGAATGTATGTCGAGCATGAGGATGTCTATTACTACATCACCATCTTGAACGAAAACTACACCCAGCCCGAGATGCCAGCGGGTGTGGAAGAAGGCATTCGTCGTGGCTTGTATCTCTTTAAAGAAGTCAAACCCAAAGGCCACAAAGCCACGGTCCAACTCATGGGCAGTGGTTCGATTCTAAGAGAAGTCATTGCCGCCGCCGATATTTTGGCCAATGACTATGGCGTGGCCAGTGATGTTTGGTCTGCGACCAGTTTCAATGAACTCAGACGAGACGGCCAAGCGGCCCTGCGGGCCAAGCGCTTGGGCGACGATCAAGCGCCCGAGCCTTATGTCACCCAACAACTCTCAGGTCGTTCAGGCCCGGTGATTGCTGCAACCGATTACATCAGAAGCTACGCTGACCAAATCCGCGAGTTTGTTCCGCAGAGTCAGTATCGGGTGTTGGGCACCGATGGCTTTGGTCGTTCAGATACGCGCGCCCAGCTGCGTCATTTCTTTGAAGTGGACCGTCACCACATTGTGTGGAGCGCGTTGGTTGCGTTGGCCGATGAGGGTCAACTGGATCAAGACACACTGGATAATGCTCGGAAAGCACTGGGCATTGATGCCAAAAAGCCCAACCCCACTCAGGTGTAGGTAGAGACATATCATGAGCAAAATCGTAGACATTCAAGTCCCCGCCATCGGCGATTTCGTCAAAGTCCCCGTGATTGAGATTTTGGCCAATCCAGGGGATGCCATTGAAGCGGAACAATCGCTGATCACCTTAGAGTCGGATAAGGCCACCATGGAAGTGCCGGCCCCGCACTCTGGGACTTTGATAGAGCTCACCGTCAAAGAAGGCGATGAGCTCTCTGAGGGTGATGTGATTGGGAAAATGGAGATTGCCGGTGAAGACGATCAGGCGGCTGAAACACCAGCTGTTGAGGTAGAAAAAGAAGAGGTTGAGGCAAAAGAGGTGGATTCAGAACAGGTCCCTGCTGCGGCAGTATCCTCATCGAAGCCTGAGTCTGAGTCAGCCCCAACCACGACAGAATTGGCTCCGCCCGATCGTCCATTTGCAGAGCTCTCAAAGCCTGCCAGTGATGTGCCTCATGCCTCGCCTGGGGTCAGAAAGCTGGCGCGTGAGTTGGGGATTGGACTGGAAGGGATCACCGGCACCGGTCGTAAAGGCCGCATCACCGATGAAGATTTGAGTGCGGCGATCAAGGCGAGGATGTCTGGCGGTGGGCCGGGTCTGGCCGTGGCCGCTCCGCCAGCGGTGGATTTTGCAAGCTTTGGTCCCATCGAGACGGTGGCCTTGAGCCGCATCAAGAAAATCTCAGGGCCTGCCCTGCATCGAAACTGGGTCTCCATCCCACACGTGACGCAGTTCGGTGAGGCCGATATCACGGAGATGGAAGATTTTAGGCAGGCACAAAAAGATGTGGCTGCCAAAGCTGGCACCAAGATGACGCCGGTGGTGTTCATCATCAAAGCGGTGGTGGCGAGCCTCAAAGCTTTTCCACATTTCAACGCCTCATTGACCGCTGATGGCAGCTCTTTGATTCAGAAGCACTACTTCCACATCGGCGTAGCCGTCGACACCCCAGGGGGCTTAGTGGTCCCAGTGTTGAGAGACTGCGATCAAAAAGGCTTTTTGGAGTTGGCCCAAGAACTCACCGAGCTATCGGAGCGAGCCCGCGAAGGCAAGTTAAGCGCAGAAGAGATGAAAGGCGGCTGCTTTACGATCTCAAGCCTTGGTGGCATTGGTGGGACAGAATTCACGCCCATCATCAACGCGCCAGAACTCGCGATTTTGGGTGTGAGTAAAGCCCAAGTCAAACCGATCTGGGATGGCGAAGACTTTGAGCCACGCTTGATGTTGCCTTTGTCATTGTCTTACGACCACCGCGTGATTGATGGTGCCGATGCAGCTCGCTTCGTGACCCATTTGGCCAGCCAATTAGAAGATCTCAGACGGTTGTTGATGTAATGAGTGAGCAAAAGCATTTTGACCTGGTCGTGATTGGCTCAGGTCCAGGAGGCTATACCGCGGCGTTTCGCGCAGCGGATCTGGGTTTGAACGTGGCCTTAGTTGAGCGATACGACACATTGGGCGGCGTGTGTCTCAACGTGGGTTGCATCCCATCCAAAGCCTTATTACACGTGGGTCAGGTCATTGACTCGGCTGCTCATTTAAAAGACCACGGCGTGTCTTTTGGCGATCCTAAAATCGATCTCGGTGAGCTCAGAAAATACAAAAACGGCGTGGTGGGTAAGCTCACCCATGGCTTGGCGGGCATGGCCAAAAAACGGAAAGTCACGGTGTTTGAAGGCTGGGCCACTTTCGTGGATGCCCACACGCTCAATGTGGAAGATGATGACGACAACACCCGCATCGGTTTTGATCAATGCATCATTGCCGCTGGGTCTCGAGTCATCAAAATTCCCAACATTCCCTATGACGATGATCGGGTCATGGACTCGACCGATGCCTTAGAGCTCAAAGACATCCCTAAGCATCTCTTGGTCATCGGTGGTGGCATCATCGGCTTGGAGATGGCCTGTGTCTATCGTGCCCTGGGGGCCAAGGTCACTGTGGTCGAGATGGCAGATCAGCTGATGATGCCCGCTGACCCCGACCTGGTCCGACCCTTGGAAAAGCATTTCAAAAAACTTGGTGTGTCGTTTTGTTTGAAGACGCGAGTCGAGGCAGTGAAAGCCTCAAAGAAATCTCTAGAGGTCACGTTTGCTGGCGAGCAGGCACCGGAGCATACCCACTTTGACCGCATCTTGGTGGCGGTTGGCCGACGTCCCAATGGCGATGGTTTAAAAGCTGAGAATGCCGGCGTGGTGGTAGATGAGAGAGGCTTCATTCCGGTGGATGGCCAGATGCGCACCAACCAAGCCCACATTTTTGCGATTGGTGACATTGTGGGACAACCGATGCTGGCGCATAAAGCCAGTTACGAGGCCAAAGTGGCGGCCGAAGTCGCTGCCGGCGAGCCACGCGCAGCCGATGCCCGTGTGATTCCATCGGTGGCCTATACCGATCCTGAAGTGGCTTGGGTGGGTCTGACCGAAACCCAAGCCAAAGCGCAAGGACTCAATTACGGCGTGGGCGCGTTCCCATGGGCTGCCTCTGGTCGAGCGCTGGGCATGGACCGATCGGAGGGCATGACCAAGCTTATTTTTGATAAAGAGTCGAATCGATTGATCGGGGCGGGTGTCGTGGGCATGCACGCTGGTGATTTGATTGCAGAATTGACTTTGGCCATTGAGATGGGTGCCGATGTGGCAGACATTGCACTGACCATTCATCCCCATCCGACACTGAGTGAATCGGTGATGATGGCCTCTGAAGTCTATGAAGGTACGATAACGGATCTCTATTTGCCTAAGAAGTGAGGGTGCCATGTATTATGCGGCCGCTTGTCAGACCAACTTTCAAGCACCCACTGATCGGTCACAGATCAAAGACAGAACCCAGCGCATGCTCGCGATGGCTGAGCAAACGGTGGTGGGCTATGCGCCCTTTCATGATGTCCGCTTGCTCACCTTTCCTGAATTTGCCCACACACCACCGATTTACCCTGAGGTTAAGCAACTACTCAAACACCTGGCGGTGGAATTGCCCAACGAACATACCCAACGCTATGAGCAATTTGCGAAAGAGCATGGCTGCTATATCCAAACGGGCACTTTCTTAGAGCGCGATGATCACTATCCAGGCCACGTCTTTAACACCACCTTATTGATCGGCCCAACGGGCGTCCTTTCGAAGTACCGCAAAGTCAATACATGGATTCCATGGGAGGTGCACACCAGCCCGCATGACCTTCCAGACTATGCAGAAGATCCATTTCCGGTGGTCGAGACCGAAATCGGTCGTTTGGGTGTAGCGATTTGTTACGACTGGCTGTTCCCAGAAACCATTCGGCAGCTCGCGTTCAATGGCGCTGAGGTGTTGATCCGAGTCTCGGCCTACATGGACCCATGGGGGACAGCAGAGCCCATGAACTGGTGGACCCTGATCAATCGCACCCGCGCGTTGGAAAACACCGCCTATGTGGTGGCTTCTAACCAGGGTGCGGACATGTCTCACTATCCACCATTTAGTTGGCCAGGTGGGAGCATGGTGGTGGATTATGATGGCCGGATTCTTGCTCAGGCCGATCCAGGACCCGGTGAGAAAGTCGTGGTGGCACCCATCAATATTGACATGCTCAGAGCCGAAAGAGCGCGCCGGCAAGGCCACGATACCCGCGCCCATTACCGAGCCGAGATCCATGATTACGCGCAAACACCGCGTTTGAGTCCAGCCGGTGCGGTTGACCCCATCACCATAGACGGTTTAAATGAACGCATCACCCAAGCCAAAAAGACGCTCTAGCCCATGAGGATCACCCGCACTCCGCTCAGTACACATCTCATCAATCATCCCCTGACGCGATCGGTGCTGCTGATCGGGCTCATCGTCTGGCTCGCGGCCTGTCAGCCGGCCTCGGAGGCACCATCGATTGGTTCAGAAGAGATCGCTGCCAACAACCGCGGTGTGGCATTGATGGGGCAGTATGAAAATGAGCAGGCCAGACAAGTCTTTGCTGAGCTCTTGGAGCAGCACCCGGATTGGGTGGATGTGGAAGTCAATTTAGCCATCGCCACACTCAACCGGCAACAACCCGATGATGAACTGCGGGCCTTAGAGATTGTTGAGAGGATTCTACAAGACCATCCCGATCATCTGCGGGCGCGCTATATCGCCGGCCTCATGAGGTTCTACATCGGCCAAAGTGATGCGGCGATGGAACATTTCAGCGTTTTAATTGAAGCGGTGCCAGATGATGCGCATGTGGCCTACTTCACCGCGCAGGCCTTGGGTCAATTGGGTGAAAACCAAGAGGCCTTGGCCTTATATGAGAGAGCCATCGAACTCGATCCGTATCTTAGAAGTGCCTATTATGGAGCGGCCCTGACTCTCAGACAGTTGGGACAGGCTGAGAAAGCGCGCGAGCAGCTGGCGATCTATCAGCGCTTTGCCAACAACCCACGCGCTCACTTAGCCGAGTTTCGCTACACCCGAAAAGGTCGCCTGGCCGAGGCGCTGGCCATTGACGCAGGCGCGCCTGTCCAATCACCTGCCGATCCAGAGGGTCCTTTGTTCGCAAGCCCTGAAACCTTGGGTGCTTTGCCGATATCACAAGTCAGCTCACTGACCAGCGTGGATTTGGATGGTTCCGGGCACCAAGATGTGGTGGTGACTGGGGGTCTGGGCCAGGGCAATTCTATTTGGATGCAATCGGATGGGTCATGGTCTGATGTGGCCCACCCCATCTCAACCATTGAAGATGTGATGGCAGTGGCTTGGGCGGATGTCGACAACCAAGGCGCTCTCAATGCCTATCTGTGTCGCGATGGTCTCAATCAGTTGATCGAACTCGAGAGTGTTGATGGGCAGCCCCTCATTGAGGCGCACTCTGCCAATGATGTGCTGGCCGACTCTCTAGGATGTCGGGATGTGTCTTTCTTGGATGCCGATCACGATGGAGATCTGGATGTGTTCGTGACCAATGGCGACGGCCCAAACGAATTGTTTAGCAACAACCTCAATGGCACCTTCCGACGTTTGTCGACAGAAGATGAGGCCATCATTGAGTTTGAAGATGAGGCAAGCCATCGACATGTCATGGCCGATCTCGATGGGGATCGCGATCTGGATTTGTTGGTGGTCAATGCCGAGACCCCTCATCGAGTCTTTATCAATGACCGCTTGTGGCGTTATCAAAGCGATGCGCGTTTTGATGACCTGATCAACACGCCCATGGTTTCATTGGTCGCCGGTGATCTCGATGCCAATGGCCAAATGGATTTGGTGTCGATGAGTGAGGAGGGTCAACTGACCCATTGGCAGCCCGATTCAGACGGCCAATGGCGGGGAGCTGACTGGGGGCGTGTGCCCGATTTCACATCCAGCCAAGGCGCAGAGACAGGTTTGGGATTGATGGATTTTGATGGCGATGGCGCGCTCGATTTACTGGCCCACCATGGAGCGGGATTTGTTGTTTATCGTCTCTTGCCCGAGGGTGGTGGCATTGAACCTTTATTTGAGGCCCAAGCGCCAATACTTGCGTTGGCGCCGGTGTTGGTCGATCCAGCTCAGGGCCCAAGCGTGATGGCTGCGGTGGCCAAAGAAGGCCAGTCGCCCGAGTTGGTTTTATGGCCAGCCGGCCAAGGCCGACATCAATTTGTTGCACTCGACCCAACGGGTATGAATTCAAAAGCCGATGGCATGCGGTCGAACGCATCGGGCATTGGGACGCAAGTGGTGGCGCGAGTTGGGGAGCGCTGGAGTATTGTTGACCGGCTCGATGATCACGGGGGTCCCGGTCAAAGTCTGCAGCCGATGGTTTTAGGGCTCGGTGATGGCGAGTTTGTTGACTTCATCAAACTCTACTGGAGCGATGGGGTCTTGCAAACAGAGATGGCCTTGGCGCCCGGGGAAGTCCACCGCATCGAAGAGTTCCAACGACAATTGGCGAGTTGTCCTGTCTTGTTCGCTTGGAACGGTGAGCGTTTTGATTTTGTCAGCGATATTCTAGGTGTCGGCGGCATTGGCTTTTTCCAAA
This sequence comes from uncultured Wenzhouxiangella sp., assembly GCA_913057255.1. Taxonomy (GTDB): domain Bacteria; phylum Pseudomonadota; class Gammaproteobacteria; order Xanthomonadales; family Wenzhouxiangellaceae; genus Wenzhouxiangella. Next base: position 23,123 of record CAJXNU010000002.1, on the reverse strand, counting down.
GCCCCGATGTCTATGCCGAACCTCGTCCATGGGAGTACTTTCGTTTTCCAGAGGGTACGGCGCTCCCCAAAGAGGGGCGCTATCCCATCAAGATCACCGAGCCCATGCAAGAGATTGCTTATATCGATACCACAAGACTCCACCTCTATGATTTGCCTAAAGGCTGGTCGGTGGCTTTGGATGAGCGCATGTTCACGGGTGGTGGCCCCATGCCCGATGGCAGTCCAATTTTCTATCAGCCTGCTAACAAACGTTTTCCCATTCGTGCCATCAACGACCGCGGTGAGGATGTGGTCGATGCCTTGATGAGCACCGATGGTGTGGCTGCCGATGTCGGCGAGCGCGATCCGCGTTTCTTGGGCCGGTTGAATGCACCACATGTCTTGGAGCTTGATTTTGGTGAGGTGATCAATCCAATCGACTCAAATCCCGTGCTGTGGGCATCGGGGTGGGTGGAATATCCATACTCACAGACCGTCTTTGCCGCTTGGCAGGCCGATGCCAGTTATGATCCACCGAGCCTATCGGCCTATCACGATGGCATATGGTCACCGGTGTATGCCTCATTTGGCTATCCAGCGGGCATGCCACGTGAGATGACACTGCCTTTAAATGAGCTGCCGGCCAACACCACCAAATTGCGCATCGAGGGCAATTGGGAAGTCTATTGGGACTCGATTGCCATCATTGAAGCCCAATCCATGCCGGCCGGCACCGAAGTTCATGTGCTCTCGCCCATTGAAGCGCGCTTGGCAAAAACTGGTTTTGCCCGACGCGACACCTTGGCGCAAAGACGACCCTACTATGACTACAACGATCGGGCAGCGTTTTGGGATACGCAATACCAATCGGGTTACTACACGTCGCTGGGTCCTGTGATGGAGTTGGTGTCTGAGGCCAATAACGCATTTGCAATTATCGGTCCGGGTGAAGAGCTCCATCTAGAATTTCCAGCACCAAGCCAGAGCACATCGGGTCAGAGGGTGGTGGTGCTTGAAACCAGAGGGTATGCTAAAGACAAAGACCTCTACACCAAAGATGGTGCGACGGTGGGTCCCATGCCATTTACACCAGGAGTGGGTGACTTGGCCACCCGCGAGGCTTTGCATGAGCGCTATATGACACGCTACCAAGGTGGCTTTTAATGACAAATGAACCGACCAGCATGAGACGACAACAAAATCGTACGCGCCGAGCCGTTGGGCCGAAGCTCAAGGTGTTGTTGTTCGCCCTGCTGGTGGCTTTCGTGCTTCTAAGCGTGAATTCAGCCTATCTTGGTGGCGTGACGTTTCTCGAGTGGCTGACTCAGAACACCTATCAAGATTTCACTTATCAGGTGATGTTTTTGCTTCACCTGGCGCTGGGACTGGCGATCGCCATCCCAATTTTGATTTTCTTATTTCTCCACATGAGAAACACATGGTCGCGGTCAAATCGCCAGGCGGTATACGCTGGTCTGGGGTTGGGCGCGGCGGTCTTGGTATTACTGATCACCGGTCTGTTGCTGATTCGCTTTGATGCGTTTGCGCTGAGAGACCCCTCCGTGAGGTCAGTGGTCTATTGGGCACATATCATTGTCCCCTTCGCGATTGTTTGGCTGTTTGTGCTTCATCGTTTGGCCGGTCCAAAGATTCGGTGGCAGACAGGCGCCCTCACCGCCGGTATTGGTGGCATTTTTGCTCTGGGGCTGGTCATTTTTCAAGCCCAGGATCCATTGGCATTGAGTCGGCCCAGCGAAATTGGGACAACCGATTTTTCGCCCTCTCTCATCAAGACCGCCTCCGGCAACACCATCCCCGCAGAAACCTTGATGATGGATGAGTATTGCTCCACCTGTCATAGCGATGTGCATGCCCAATGGGCACAAAGTGCGCATCGTTTTTCATCCTTTAATAACCCCGTGTATCGGTTTTCAGTGCGGAACACACGCCAGATGGCGCTGGAGAAAGATGGCCACGTCAACGCCTCGCGCTTTTGCGCGGGTTGCCATGACTTGGTTCCATTGCTGTCGGGTGCGTTCGATGATCCAAACTTTGATGATGTGAATCATCCGACAGCTACTGCGGGCATTACGTGCACCTCATGCCATGCGATCACGGAAATCAATAGCGTTCGAGGCAATTCGGATTTCACCATCGCAGAGCCCGTGCATTACCCATTTGCCTACAGTGACAATGCATTTTTGCAATGGGTCAACGGACAGTTGATTAAGGCCAAGCCCGATTTTCACTCCCAGACCTTTTTAAAACCGCTGCATGGCACCACTGAGTTTTGTAGTACCTGCCACAAGCTTCATTTGCCTGAAGAGCTCAACAACTACCGTTGGCTTAGAGGCCAGAACCACTATGACTCTTTCTTGCTCAGCGGCGTCTCAGGCCATGGCGTGACCAGTTTTTACTATCCTGATCAAGCGCAAGCCAACTGCAATACCTGCCACATGCCGCAGATGCCTTCAACAGACTTTGGGGCGCGAGATCGTGATCAGGATGGGCTCTATAGCGTGAGCAATCACTTATTCCCTGGCGCCAACACGGGGCTCGCCCATATCTTGGGTCTGGATCAAGAAGTCATCGACACCCACCAAGCGTTTTTAAAAGATTCGGTGCGCGTGGATTTGGTTGCACTCAGAGAAGAAGGTCGCATCGATGGTCCGCTGATCGGTCCCATCCGGCCCGAAGTTCCGGTACTCAAGCCTGGCAAGAACTATCTGTTGCAAGCCGTGATCCGAAACGTATCGGTGGGTCACCATTTCACGCAAGGCACCACTGACTCTAATGAAGTCTGGGTGGCCGTTGAAGTGCGCCACAATGGCGAGCTCATCGCCCAAAGCGGAGCCCTTGATCCACTCGATCAAGCAGTCGATCCATGGTCACATTTTGTCAATGTCTATTTGTTGGATAGAGACGGCAATCGAATTGAGCGACGCAATCCAGAAGATATTTTTGTGTCTCTATACAACCACCAAATCCCACCGGGGGGAGCGGATTTGATTCACTATGAGTTGGATGTGCCTGAGGGCCTCACGGGCACATTGGATGTAAGGATCTTGCTCAACTACCGAAAATTTGATACTCGCTTGATGCGTCATGTTGAGGGCGAGGCTTTTGTGAGTAATGATCTACCAATCACAGTCATTTCAACCGATGAGGTGAGTTTTAAAGTCGACCCAGCCGGTGGGTTCACCCAAACCGAGCCTCGCGACATTCCGACTTGGGTGCGCTGGAATGACTATGGCATCGGGGCATTAAGAAAGCCCCAAAACCGCCAGCTGCGTCAGGCGGAGGAAGCTTTTGCACTGGTTGAAGCCGAAGGCAGAGCAGATGGGGCGCTGAATTTGGCGCGTGTCTATCTTGAAGAGGGTCGTCTGAGCGAAGCCACCGAGGCATTGCAACGAGCCACCGACCATCCGAACCCGCCCCCACCGTGGTCACTGGCCTGGTTTGGAGCCCAAGTGCTGTTTCAAGAAGGTCGATATCAGGCAGCCATCGACGCGATGACGGCCTTGGCAGAGACGCAGTTCCCAGAAGCGCGCGAACGCGGATTCGATTTCTCACGCGACTATCGCTTGCTCAATCGCTTAGGTGTGGCTTGGTTGGAGTGGTCCGATCGACTGACTGACGAGAGCAAAGCCATGGCGTTGGGTCAGGCGGGGCATTGGCTATCTAAAGCGTTGGAGCAAGATCCAGAGAATGTCACCGCGCATTACAACTTGGCCCAAGTCTATCGTCGTCTGGAGATGGATGAGTTGGCGGATTATCATGCCAGCGAACATGAGCGCTATCGCGTGGATGACAATGCCCGAGATCGAGCAGTTGCGATCGCACGTCGCAACGATGAGGCGGCTGATTTTGCTGCTGATCCAGTGGTCATTTATCCATTGATGCCCGTCGCCGAGCCAAGATCAACTGTTAGTGTGCATGAGTTCGAATAAGATGGCTGGCAACACCCCGACACCACGGGACCAAATCATCAAAGTGGCTTTTTGGCGCTCCGTCAAGATGATGGCGGTGGCGATCGCTTTGGCTCTTTTTATTGTGGTGGGGCTCAATTGGCTACGCGCCTTTTTGGCTGAGCCTGAAGCCGTGGTGACCGAAGATGCCAGTGTGGATTTGTCGACACTGTTGTCCCCGGCTGATGCGCCCGACCCAACGCCGGCGGACTTTATAGACATCACCGAAAGCGCCGGCATTGATTTCGTGCACAACAGCGGTGCCTTTGGTGAGCGTTTGTTGCCAGAGACCATGGGTGGGGGCGTCGCTTTTTTTGACTTCAACAACGATGGCCACCAAGACCTTTTGTTTGTTAACAGCAACGAATGGTCTTTTTTGGAAAACAGGCAAGCCAGCCAGTCCGTCACTTTGTACCAAAACAATGGTCAGGGTGAGTTTAGTGATGTGACCGAATCGGTTGGGCTGGCGGGCATCGATGTGTATGGCATGGGCGTGGCTGTTGGTGACTACGATGGCGATGGTTGGGTGGATGTCTTTATAACGACCGTGGGGGAAAATCACTTATTCAAAAACCAATCGGGTGTGTTCGTGGAGACCACACAAGAGGCCGGCGTGGCCGGGCCTGAGGATGCTTGGAGCACCAGCGCGGCGTTTTTTGATGCCAACCAAGACGGCTATTTGGATTTGTATGTGGCCAATTATGTGGTGTGGTCCCGAGAGATCGATATTGAGGTCGATTACCGTTTGACTGGCATTGGGAGAGCGTATGGTCCGCCATCTAACTTCCAAGGCACTCAGCCAGAATTGTTCATCAATCAGGGCGATGGGACATTTATTGAAATGGCCGAAGCTGCCGGTCTCTATGTCAAAAACCCAATCACTGGCGCGGGCGTTGGCAAGGGCTTGGCTGTGGCCCCGGTGGACATTAACCACGATGGGTGGATGGATTTGGTGGTGGCCAATGACACCACCAGAAACTTTGTCTACCTCAATCAGACTGGAATGACCTCGGGTCAGGTCAGCGATGGTTCAGAGGTCCGCTTTGAAGAGGTTGGAACAGAAATCGGTATGGGCTTTGACCGAAATGGCATGGCCACTGGCGCGATGGGCGTTGATTTTGCTCATTACAACAATGATGAGTCTTTGGCGATTGCGATTGGAAACTTTGCCAATGAAATGAGTTCTTTTTATGTCAGCCAAGGTCAAAGAGCTCAGTTCAATGATCAGTCGATTGGCGTCGGCATTGGTGGCCCAACGCGCCTTGCGCTGACTTTTGGGGTGTTGTTTTTTGATTACGATCTGGATGGTCGTCTGGACTATTTGCAGGCCAATGGCCATGTTGAAAATGACATCAATCGAGTCCAATCTTCACAGCGTTACCGTCAGCCCGGGCAGTTGTTCTGGAACTGCGGTCGAGCCTGTGAGCGTCCCTACACTCAGGTGCCTGAGGACCAAATTGGGGATCTGGCCATCCCCATCGTGGGGCGTGGGGCAGCTTATGCCGATATTGACCAAGACGGGCGTTTGGATGTGGTCCTGACCCAAGTCGGTGGTCCGCCGCTTCTGTTGAAGAATCAAACACCGACCGATCATCAATGGATTGGTGTGATCTTAGAGGGTCAAGCGCCCAATCAACAGGCCATCGGTGCCCAAGTGGCCCTGCGGCGTGGCGATGAGGTCTTGATTCGCTATGTGATGCCGGCTCGATCTTATCTATCTCAGGTGGCGCTGCCACTTCATTTCGGTCTGGGGCTCTCCGGTGAGTTTGACGAGATCACGGTGACTTGGCCAGATGGGCATGAGCAGACTCTAAATGGCTTGGTGCCCAATCAATATCACACCATCGAAGATGACAGAGGAGTGTTGCTTCCATGAAGTGCAGACAGAGATTGGTACAGTCACTGCTGATGGCATCTTTCTCAATCTGCTTGGTTGCAGAACCCACCTTGGCTGATGAGCCGTGGTTTGTGGATGTCGCCGAGACCTCAGGTATTGATTTTCAATACGACAACGGCATGAGTGGCGAATACTTTTTCGTCGAGATCATGGGTGCTGGGGTTGGGCTATTGGATTTTGATAACGACGGGCTGCTAGATATCTACCTGGTCCAAGCCGGTGCGTTGGCACCGGGCATTGGGCCTGATGATCGGGCGAAAAAAGACCGCCTGTATCGGAACGTCTCATATCAAGAAGATGGCCAATGGGTGATGCAGTTCGAAGATGTCACAGAGCCATCCGGAATAGATGCCCGAGGCTATGGCATGGGGGTGGCCACTGGCGACTACAACAACGATGGATATGTGGATATCTACGTGCTGAATTTCGGCGCGAACCAACTCTGGCGCAACAACGGCGATGGCACATTCAGTGATGTCACTGAGGTCACCGGCGTGGGCGATCCCCGCTGGAGTGTCAGCGCAAGCTTTGTAGACCTCAATAAAAATGGTCACTTGGATTTAATGGTGGCCAACTACGTGGATTACGCCCTAGAGACGCATCAAGCCTGTCGCTCAGCCACCACCTCACAAATCGACTACTGCTCACCGTCTGCCTACACGGGTATTGCCGACCGCCTGTATCAAAACATGGGCGATGGACAATTTAAAGACATCAGTGAATCATCGGGCATTGCCGAAGTCGCCCGCCATGGGCTTGGCGTGATCGCCTCGGATTTCAGCGGCGACGGAAACATTGAGCTCTATGTCGCCAATGATGGCTCGCCCAACTCGCATTGGGTGTATCAGGGCGAGGGTGTCTGGCTAGATGATGCCTTTATGGCGGGCAACGCAGTCAATGGTGGTGGCGTGATGGAAGCGGGCATGGGCGTGGATGCCGGTGATTTTAATCATTCAGGCAGTGAGGATATTTTTATTACCCACATGAGGGCAGAGACCAATACGCTGTATCAAAATCAAGGCAATGGCTGGTTTATGGACGCCACCTCGCAGGCGCGATTGGGGGTGCCGAGCCTCAGTGCGACGGGATTTGGAACGGCGTGGTTTGACATGGATAACGATGGTTGGTTGGACTTGGTGGTGGCCAATGGCGCGGTGGTGATTGAAGATGCACTGGCCGCCGCGGGTGATCCCTATCCTTATCATCAGCCCAATCAGCTGTTTGCCAATCAAGGTGATGGAACATTCGCCGAGGTCAGTCGCGCGGCAGGCGAGGCTTTCAATGCCTCATACATCAGCCGAGGTTTGGCGGTGGGTGATTTAAACAACGATGGCCGGCCAGATGTGGTGGTCGCCAATATCAATGGACCCACAGAAGTACTCGTCAACAAAATGGAGACCAACCATCAATGGCTAGGATTGGATCTCTATGACCGCAATAACGAGCGCGCCATGACTCAAGCAGTGGTCTGGTTGTTAGATGACGAAGGCGAAAAAATTTATCGTCGACGGTCCAGAACCGACGGCTCTTATGCCTCGGCCCAAGACCCGCGCATACTATTTGGGTTGGGTGAGCGGCAGGGACCAGTCTCAATTGAGATACACTGGCCAGATGGCTCCAAAGAGCGCCACAACGCACTCGAAGCCAACCAATATCATCGGCTCACTCAAGGCAGTGGCCAGTTAATCACCGAATAATCAAGCAGTCATTTTTTGAGGAAAGCCATGAAGGGATTGACCCAACCTAAATCATTCATGAAATCACTCTTAGCGGTGACGGCGTTTTCTATGGCCAGCTGGGTCAATGCCCAAACAACGCTCCAACCGATGCCAGAGATCAATCTCGATGACCTATCTCCCGCCATTGTCTCTCTGATCACTCAGGCCCAAGCCAACCTCGCGGAGGTTGAAGAAAATGAGCCGGATCCGCGGGCGTTGGCTGGGGCTTATGGCCAGTTGGGTGATGCCTTGCTCGTGCATGGGTTGGTTAGTGGAGCCCAAGTGGCTTATGAAAATGCACAAATGCTACAGCCCGAGCGACTGGATTGGCCTTATTTGCGCTCGGTCATCGCGCTTGAGCAAGGCTCTCCAGACCAAGCGCTCACCTTTTTAAACGAAGCGCTTCGATTGGATCCTTGGGATCGTGCGAGCCTAATGCGGCGTGGGCGCTTATTGGCAGAACTCGGTGAGTTAGATGCCGCCCAGCAAGATTTTGAGCGGGTGCAACAACTCGATCCAGAATCTGCCGCCGCGCTGGCTGGGTTGGGTGAGTTGGCCTTGCAGCAACAAGACTTCCAGACAGCCATCGGATTCTTAGAGCAGGCCTTGGACCGGCAACCCACCGCCACGCGTTTGTATCAACCCTTAGGCCTGGCCTATCGCGGTGCGGGCCTGATGGATCAGGCGCGCTCGGTCATGGGTGATGTGGGCGATCGAGATGTGGCTTTCCTTGATCCCGTGATGGAGCGGGTCCGAGAGCTCTCAAGAAGCCCGCAGTTTTATCAAGAAGCTGCGCTGGATGCGGCTGACCAAGGTGATCTGGTGAGTGCTCGGACTTTGCTGGTGCAAGCCTTGACTTTGGCGCCCAACGATCCATTGATCGTGACCAACTATGGTGAGGTCTTGGCCAGAGAGGGGCTGTTGCCTGAAGCCAGAGAAGCGTTCTTACAGCTGATCGAACTCCAACCCAATGATCCTGATGCCTGGTTTTATCTGGCGCAGACCGAGGAATTACTGGGTCGTCTCTCAGCAGCAACGGTGGCCTATCAACGCTTGCTTGAACTTCAGCCCCAAGACCCACGCGGCCTCGAGGGCTTGGCTTTTGTCGCGCTGGCCAACGCTGAATTTGAAGACGCCCAAGCGTCTTTCCGCACACTGGCGCAAAGCGCAAATGGAGAAGATGCCAAATACCGACTCCGTTACTGGCAGGCGGTCGCATTGATAGGCTTAGAAAATTATGCCGCCGCTGACCAACTCTTGCGCGCTCTCGATGAGCAAAGCAATGGGACCGATGCCGATGTCGCCATGGCACGGGTGCGTTTGCAGGCCAGTGGGCAGGTGAGCGCTGATGATGCATTGGCCAGCGCATTAGAGTTGGCTCGAGAGATGTATGAAGCCACGCCCAATATCGAGACGGCCGCCACGCTGGCAATGGTCCATGCCAGGCTAGATAATTTTTTTGATGCGCAAGACTATCAAGCTCAGGCGATGTTTGAGGCGCTTCGAGAGGGTCAGTTAGAGGCGCGCCCTGATCTCAAAGAAGAGATGGACTGGTATCGGCAAGAGCAAGCAGCCACGCGGCCGTTTGGGCGGGACCATCCCATCTTTGGGCGTCGCGCGATCAACTGATGGGATGCAGAGAATCGGTCAAAGTCAGCGCCATCGCGACTTAGCTCATCTGCCAAAACACCCAAACCACACAAAAGCCGATCAGGAAAACAAGACCGGCCCCTGCCAAAACGCGCAGAGGCTTCGAGGGTTGGTGTTCTACGGCCACCCACGGACGGGTGATGAGTCTGAGACTCAGCCACCCCAAGATAGGCGCCGATAAAAAAGACACCGTGGTTGCAAAGTCAATCAAGCGGGTGAACTGCTGCCCCACCGTGGCAATGATCACCAAAGCGCCTGTGCTCATGAGCGTGAGCAACACCACATAACGTCGCATCGGCACCGGTGCGCCATCGTCAGTTTGGTCTTGCTTCGCTGGGTTAGGCCACATCAGATCCATCAGGCCTTGTAAGACCCGCGGATAGGCATCGCTGACAGCGAGCGTTGTTGAAAACATCGCACTCATCGCACCCAGGGCAATTAAAAAGTAGGACCACTCGCCCAAGCTTGCGGTGTAGAGCTTGATGAGCTCATGAGAAAACGCGACCGCACCCGTGGGCAAATTCATGCCGGCGCCGGCCAGAACAACCGCGCCTAAGATCACAAAAACCACCGCCGAGACCGTGGCGGTTAAATAGCCCAAACGAAAATCAAACACGGACTCTCGAATGCTGGGCTGGTGTCCGGTTTGCTCTGCCCGCTCCAGCGTCCAGAGCGAATGCCAGGCGGCCACATCCAGAGGGATGGGCATCCAGCCCAACAATGCCAATAAAAACGCAATGCCTGTTGCGGTCCAAACCCCATCCCAATGGGCCATTGGATTCAGGATCGCCAAGTCATCTTGACCGAAAAGTGCTAGGGCGGTGGCGGTGATGGTGGAGATCAGCAGCAGCGCCATGACCCATTTCATGCCGATATCAAGGCTTCGGTATTGACCGAGTGCCAATATGGCCATGCAAGCCAATAAAACGCCCAGCGAAAGCCAAGTGGTGTTTGCTTCTAGGCCAAATACGACGCCGACCAGACCGGCTGTCACCAGCGTGACGCTCGCCAAGATCACAAACATCGTCGATACCGTCACCAAAGCGAATAAAACCAGCGCCCATGACCCTAAGCGTTTGAAACCCACCAACATGGATTCCCCAGTGGCGGCCGCATATCGGGGGCCAAACTCTAAAAATGGGTATTTAAAAAGACAGGCCAAAAGAATCAATGGAATCAAGCTGGTGCCATAGTCCGCGCCAGCTCGGGTGGATTGGACCAAATGCGAAACGCCAATGGCTGCGCCGGCCATGATCAGGCCAGGACCAATCGCTTTTTTTAATGAGGACACCCTTAAAACCGCACCAGCATCACCAAGGTGATGACAACGGTGCCAATCAAGTTTAAGACCAGACCTTCAGACATCATCTGTTTGACGGTGACTTTGCCTGAGCCGTACACCACAGCATTGGGGGCAGTGGCCACCGGCAACATAAAAGCGCACGATGCGCTGATGGCGGCTGGAATCATTAGAAGCTCAAAGGGAATGTCGGTGGCGACGGCCGTGGCTGCCAACACAGGCATTAACAATGAAGTGGTGGCGGTATTGCTGGTGACCTCGGTCAAAAAGGTCACGCCCAAACACAGCAATAAGACCATCAGCCAAGTAGGCAGGACAGATAAAATGGCGAGCTGTCCTGCGAGCGAATCACTCAAGCCCGTTTCAATAAAGGCCCGTGCGATGGTGATGCCGCCAGCAAATAAAATCAAAACGCCCCAAGGAATCTCCCGAATGGTGGGCCAGTCAAGAAGGCGTCCGGGTTTGGCTTGATCACCATTAGGGATCATGCAAAGGGCCACGACGGCCAGCATCGCCACGGAGGCATCGTTGGCTGAATCGAGTCCCAGCCACGTTTGCCAGCCACCAAAGGGCGCGGCACGTGTCACCCAGGCCAAAGCGGTGAGTGAGAAAACCACGAGCACCCGGACTTCGGCAGGCTGCCACGCGCCGGGGGCCTCTAGGGCCGGCAATGCGCCGGATTGAACCCGGCGGGTGAGCCAGATGAACATTAGAGGTAAGAACAGGAGAACCACCGGCAGGCCAAAACTCATCCATGCTGGAAAACTGGTCTGAACACCGAATTGGTCTTGGGAGACCTGCATGTAAATAAGATTCGGTGGCGTGCCAATGGGCGTGCCGGTGCCACCGATGCTGGCTGCATAAGCAATCCCTAATAGAAGAGGAACGGTTAAAGGCTTGAGTCGGTCATTTTCTAGAACCGCCAGCGCCACCGGCAAGAGCATCAGCGTGGTGGCGGTATTCGAGATCCACATCGATAGGGTGGCCGCCGCCAGCATAAAGCCCAGTACCAAGCCACGCTGGCCCAGGCGAGCACTGACCCGGATCATCATCAGCGCCAACCGTCGGTGGGCCCCGGACTTGGCCAATGCCTCAGACAGCATAAAACCGCCCAAAAGCAACAAAATCAATGGGCTACCGTAGCTCTGGGCCACCTCGGAGGGCGTCAATATGCCCAGCAGAGGGAAAATGGCCATGGGCAGCAGTGAGGTCACAGGGATCGGAACCGGCTCGGTCAGCCACCAAAGCGCGCACCACCAGGTCACCGCTGCGGTCACTGCGGCTGGCCACGGCAAGAACTCGAAGGTGACCAAAATACCCCCCAGCATCAGGGCAGACAAAGGCCCCAGAGCCAGCATAAGGTGTGTTAAGGTCGGAAAACGCAACATGGCATTGGGCAGTCTATCTCAGTCGATGTTGCTTGCAAAATTTAACACAATGTTCATATCATAGGACAGCGGCCAGCAGACCCCACTTTTTTGGAGGGGTCTGTTAGAAGCCCAAACTATAAAACCTAAAGCTTCGGGGAGAAAATCTGATGAAGTTACGCCTTTTACTAGGTTCGTTGGTATCGGTGTGCGTCTTGGCTGCCTGTGGAGGCAGTTCGACCGTTGACCGTGCCGTTCCGCAAACACCAGCCACCAATCCTGGCGGCGATCCAGTGACAGCAGTGATCACGGCGCAGTTCGATCCAGCGGCCGGCGTGTTGCCGTTTCCAAACAACTTATTGTTCTCTGGCTCAACTGACTTAACACTCAACCCGCCGGTGGCCGATCCCACAGACTATGGTGATCCAGCCGTGGCCTTGAGTGCCTTGGATGGATTTAGCACCGTCGCGCCCTGGAGCTTCTCATTTGATAAGCCCATCGATCCAGATAGCGTTGTGGCTGGAAGCAGTGTTCGCCTATTTGAGGTGCAAATGGTCTTCGGCACGATTGCTGTTGAGTCCATTAACCGCGAATTGACCCCCGGACTGGATTATGTGGCGGTTGCATCGAGCCCCACCAGTGTCGCCATTGTGCCGACGACACCGCTGCAAGAAATGACCGCTTACATGGCAGTGGTGACCAACGGCATCACAGACCAAGCGGGCAATGCCGCCACCCCGTCACAAACCTACTTCTTGGCCAAGCGGACAACGCCACTGGTTGATGCGGCGGGCGTATCCACAGAGCCGCTGCTGGATGATGCATCTGCCAATGCGCTTGAGCCTGTGCGTCAGCTGATCAACGCGCACGAGGCCGCGGCGGCCACTCAAGGGATTGATAAAGACGACATCGTCTTATCCTTCACCGCGACCACTCAGTCAATAACGCCCGTCTTGAGCGTGATTCGCTCACAAATCGGTGTGACAGCCGGTGAGATCGGTCAGGTGTGTTTGGCGCCAAGTGCCTGCCTGACGACGGCCGATGTATTGCCACCAGGGGCCTCACCGGGTATTGCAGACTTGTATTCTGGCGTCATTGAAATACCGTATGCCCTCGGCGTCCCCTCGGCAGATGATCCTACGGCGCCTCTGACTGATTTCTGGACCGCGGCACCGGGTGCCTATATCCCACCGTTTAATGGACTGGGCTTGAGTCCGGAATCCACCAATGTCACGGTGGCCAATCCGATCCCGGTTGTAAAATCGGATCAAACCGTGCCGTTGATGATCACGGTCCCGAACGCTTCATCGGGTCAAGTGAAGCCCGCTGCCGGTTGGCCGGTGGTGATCTTCCAGCACGGCATCACAGGCAACCGCACTCAAGCATTGGCCATCGCAGATACCTTTGCATCCATTGGTTATGCAGTCATCTCTATGGACATGCCGTTGCATGGTTTAACCGATCCAACCAACCCGCTGTATGTTGAGAACACACCATTTGGTCCAATCGCCAATGAGCGGACTTTTGATTTGGATCTCCAAAACAACGAAACGGGCGCACCAGGTCCTGATGGCATCATCGACAGCTCAGGTGCTTGGTATATCAACTTGCCTAGCCTGTTGACTGCACGGGATAACTTGAGACAGTCTCAGGCCGATCTCTCTGTCTTAGCGGTCAATATCCCCAGCATGGACATCGACGGTGATGAGATCCCTGATTTTGATGGGTCTAACATTAACTATGTTGGGATATCGTTAGGCTCCATGAACGGCACGCCATTTTTGGCGGTTGAGCCGACAGTCAGCAATGCCGTGCTCTCTGTGCCGGGTGGCGGCATTGCCCAGCTTTTATCGGGTTCGCAAACATTTGGTTCGGTTGTGAGAAATGGTCTGGCAGCCGCTGGCGTTGAGCCAGACTCGGCTGATTACGAACAGTTCTTGTTAATCGCACAAACCGTGTTGGACTCAGCTGACCCAATCAACTGGGGTGCATTAACAGCCGAAACCAATACCGTCTTGCTGCAGCAGGTGCAGGGCGATACCGTCGTACCCAATGCGGTCCCCGGTGCCCCATTGTCTGGCACCGAGCCGTTGATTCGCGTGATGGGACTCGATGCGATCACAGAGACCACGGTCGATCCCATGGGTATTCGTGGGGCAGTGAGAATGATCCAAGGCAGCCATGGTTCTTTGTTGGATCCATCGGCAAGCCCAGCAGCCACAGCTGAAATGCAGGGCCAAGCGGCCAGCATGGTGGGCAGTGGCGGTGCTTCGGTTGTGATCGGTGATGACTCGCTCATCAAGACTGACTGACAGGGAGAATAGAACATGAAATGGCTTAATTTAAATAATGCTCGGCAAGCCCAGATCTTGCGTCCCTGCCTGTTGGCCGGCGCGATCGCCTTGGCGATGTCGACTCAAAATACTCAGGCGGCAGACTTTAGCCGCGGTGATGTGTCAATCAACCTGGATACCACCATCAGCTACGGTGTGGGTATGCGTGTTGGGCGCCGTGACGATGATCTCATCGGTAAGTGGCGTTTCAATCCAACCATTGCTGCCTTGCCGGTGTCAGAGCAAATACTCTCACCAGGACGTTACTCCACCAACTCCGATGACGGCAACACCAACTTTGATCGTGGCGACTTGATCTTCAATGCCGCTCGGATCACATCGGAGCTTGAGGTTCGTTATGAGCGTTATGGCGCATTTGTTCGTGGCAACTACTTCTACGATTTCACTCTGAACAAGAAAGACTGGTTGTCGAATGCAGCCAAAGACAAAGCCGGTGAGCGCGGTCGCTTGTTGGATGCCTATGTCTTTGGTGATTTTGATGCACCGGGTGATCGCTTGCTCTCTCTGCGTCTGGGTCGCCAGGTGGTGAGTTGGGGTGAGTCCACTTTTATCCCAGGTGGCATTAACGCCATCAACCCAGCGGATATTACGGCTCTGAGAACGGCCGGTGCTGAGCTTCGTGATGCGTTCCTGCCACAAAACATGTTGTGGGGCAGCCTTGACTTAACGCCAAACCTTTCTTTGGAGAGTGTGGTGTTGTTCGAATGGGACCCAATTGAAGCTGAGCCTGTCGGTACGTTCTTCTCCAGCAATGACTTTGCAACCGCTGGTGGTCAATACGCGATGTTGAGCTTTGGTACGGTGCCGCAGCCGGTGCGCAACCCTGATTTGTACGGACCTGTCTGTGGCGGCGGTAATTTCGGTGCCAGCGACATCGGCCTACCACCTGATCTGGTGGGATTAGGTTGTAGTGCGGCTTTCCCGAGAGCAAAAGACAACAAGCCAAAAGACACGGGTCAGTATGGTGTCGCGCTTCGTTACTTTGCCTCAGAACTCAATGACACTGAGTTTGGTGCCTACTACTTCCGCTACCACAGCCGTTTGCCTGTCTTGTCAGGTCGTGCGGTATCCACCACATCACCGACTTCGGGTCGTGTGATTGTTGAGTACCCAGAAGGGATCAACCTGTTTGGTGTGAGTTTCAACACCACCATTCCAGGTGGTTGGTCAATGGGTGGTGAAGTCAGCTACAGAGACAATCTCCCCATTCAGATCGATGATGTGGAGTTGCTGTTCGCTGGCCTATCGCCATTGAATGTTGCGATCCCAGATGAGTACTCACGCTTTAGAAGCCAGTTGGGTTCTTACGCGCCGGGTCAGTTCATCCAGGGTTATGAGCGTCAAGAGGTGTCTCAGGCTCAGGTGACTTTCACCAAACTGCTTGGCCCAAATAACTGGATCAATGCCGATCAAGTCGCCATGGTCGCTGAGGTAGGCGCCACCCATTTCTGGAACCTGCCGCCACACAGCGAGCTTCGCTTTGAAGGCCCCGGCACCGATACCGGTGGTGGACCGGATAGCTTCTCAGGCGCGGGTCGAAACCCAATCACCACTCAAAGCGGTTTTGCCACGGACTTTAGCTGGGGTTACCGGATGGTGATTGCGCCGACCTTTAACTCAGTCGGTGGTACGCCCTTTAACGTCACGCCACGGCTTGCCTTCAACCACGATGTCTCCGGTGTCTCACCAGGACCGGGTGGCAACTTTATCGAGGGTCGTAAGCAGGTGACTGTGGGTGTAACAGTCGATTACTTGGCTCAATGGAGAGCTGGATTTGCCTACACCAATTTCTTCGGTGCCGGTGCAAACAATCTGCTCAGTGACCGGGATTTCATCTCGGCATCCATCAGCTACTCATTCTAATGCGGAGGTCTGTTGTTATGAATGATCTATTGAAGTTAAAAAATAAAGTCTCCGCCTCGGTTGGGCTGGGACTGCTCGTCACGAGCTTGTCTTTCAATGCCATCGCACAAGACGGCGCCATTCCTGCAGAGCAAGGTGATTACATCATCCCAAAAACTGCAGAGAACATTGCCAGATTGGGTAACGATCTGACGCCAATGGGCTCGATTCGTGCGGGTAATGAAGCGGGCACCATTCCTGCTTGGGATGGTGGATTGACGCAGGCTGACTGGCCGGAGGGTTATGAGCCTGGCATGCATCATCCAGACCCGTTTGCGGATGATGAGCCACTGTTCGTGATCACGGGCCAAAACTACATGGACTACGCAGAGAATCTCTCAGCGGGTCAGATCGCCACCTTCGAGCGTTATCCAGATACGTTTTATATGCGGATCTTCCCGACGCGTAGAAGCGCCTCGTTCCCTGAGCGGACTTACGAAAAGACCATAGAGAATGCCAGCACGGCGAGTCTAGTCTCCAATGGTGAAGGTGT
Source organism: uncultured Wenzhouxiangella sp. (assembly GCA_913057255.1). Taxonomy (GTDB): domain Bacteria; phylum Pseudomonadota; class Gammaproteobacteria; order Xanthomonadales; family Wenzhouxiangellaceae; genus Wenzhouxiangella. Next base: position 6,493 of record CAJXNU010000002.1, on the reverse strand, counting down.
GGTGGGTGCAGCTGAGGGCTTCCCATACCCACTGCCGCAGAATGCCTATGAACTGATGTGGAACCACAAGCTGAAATATAAAGGCACGGGTGGCGTCCGGTACAACAATCAGGTGGCACCAACCGCCAATGGGGACTTCCAGCTGGTCAAGCTCCGTGAGGAAATTCTGGGCCTTTATTATGATGAGGGCGTGAGCGTTGAGGATACAGGCAACATCTTGCTGTATTTCTTCCAAGAGGTCGAGTCGCCAGCTCGTTTGGCTGGGAACATTCTTTTGGTCCATGAAACCATGAATCAAATGGAACAGCCGCGTCAGGCGTGGGTCTACAACCCAGGTCAGCGTCGTGTGCGTCGGGCCCCCAACGTAGCCTATGACAATCCAGGTACAGCGTCTGATGGTCTGCGCACCAATGACATGACTGACATGTTCAATGGCGCCATGGATCGTTTTGATTGGTCGATTGTGGGCCAGCGTGAGATGTATATCCCATACAACTCATATGAAGCTCACAGCGATGAGCTCACTCCAGCAGACTTGGTCATGCCTGGTCACTTGAACCCAGAGTACATGCGCTATGAATTACACCGCGTGTGGGTGGTCGAAGCCACATTGAAAGATGGCACACGCCACATCAACTCTCGCCGGACATACTATCTGGATGAAGACAGTTACCAAATCGCATTGATTGATCACTATGACTCACGTGGCCAGTTATGGCGTGCCTCTGAGGCTCATTCAATCAACTACTACGATGTTCCAACTTACTGGAGTACGATTGAGACACACATGGATCTGCTCTCTGGTCGTTATGTGGCTGTGGGCCTCGATAATGATGATCCAGTCAATACGTTCAATGTCACGTTGTCTCCAGGCGACTATACCCCACAAGCGCTTCGCACTCGGGGGCGTCGTTAATACGCTCTAACCCTTTAACAGCCGGTCTCTTCGATTGAGGCCGGCTGTTATTTTTTAAGAACGCGGGCTGACTGACGGGTCCTGTTTGTCACCATTGGATCAGAGACAGTCTCCAGCGCTGTTTACTGTCATAGAGGTCCAATACAATGAGTCTTTCTGGCTGTCACTCGATCAAGCGTCTCTTCCTCTCAATCGGATTGGTGTTGGCGGCGCTGGGTACGTCAGCTCATGTCTTTGCCCAAGAAGAGATTCTCCCCAGACCCGCTTACCAAGCACCCAAAGCCGTTGAGTCTCTCATTTTAGATCTGATTGAAACACCGACTGGTTGGGTCGGTGTGGGTGAGCGTGGCCATGTGGTGCTATCCCAAGACGGAAAAAATTGGACGCAGGCGCAATTTGTGCCGGTTCAAGCCGCGTTGACAAGCGTGGCAGCGGCTGATGGCCATTTGTGGGCTGTCGGTCACGACGCCACCATTATTCATAGCCACGATGGCGGTGAGACCTGGGACCTGCAATGGTTTGAGCCTGAGCTCGAGCAGCCTTTTCTGGACGTCCATTTCTTTGATCAGATGAATGGCTTAGCGATCGGTGCGTATGGAATTTACTTGGTCACCGACAATGGTGGCGAGGATTGGCAAGAACTCAACATGGCTGACTTGATGACGTCTGAGGCGATTGACTGGGAGGCCATTGAAGCGGCTACCCTGGAAGAGGATCCCGATGGCATGGGGTTTGATCGCGGGTGTTATGAGTTCATGGAGTGTCATTTAAACGCGTTCCTGGATTTAGGCGATGGGCGTCAAATGATCGCTGCCGAGCGTGGCTATGGGTTTCGAAGCCAAGATGGTGGTGAGAGCTGGGAGGCCTTTCGTTTCACTTACCCAGGCTCGGTCTTTGGACTGATTGCCATCGACCAAGGCATTTTGGCTTATGGCCTCCAAGGCAAAGTTCAATTGACCCGAAATTTCGGTGACAGCTGGGAGCTCTTAGACTCGCCAACTCAGTCGACATTGCTCGGTGCAGAAGAGGATACCGATGGCACTGTGCTGATGGTGGGTGCAGGTGCCGCTAGGCTTCGCTTTGATCCCGCCACGGGCGACTTCTCTTTGGTCGAAGATCGCCTAGGAGATGCCATTTCTGCCGTCGTGTTCACCCAAGATGGGTCGGCTGTTTACGCCGGTGAGGGAGGAATCAGCCATGAATAATACGACCACTGAAATGTCTTTTAGCCGGCGCGTGGCAGAAGCTGTTTTTAGCGTACGACCACTGGTTCTGACTTTGTTCGGTCTCGGCACGGTGCTGATGTTGGTCATGATGGCCCAACTCAGAGTAGATGCCGGCTTCCTCAAGCAGTTGCCGCTTGAGCATGAGTACATGCAAACCTTCATGGAGTATGAGCGCGACTTCGGTGGCGCCAATCGGGTGATGGTGGCTCTGGTCGCAGAAGATGGCGAGATGTTTACGCCTGAGTTTTTTGCTGATATTGAGGCCATCACGGACCGAGTGTTCTTTATTCCCGGTGTCGATCGGGCCAGCGTGCGGTCTATCTTCACGCCCAATGTGCGGTTCGTGGAAGTGGTGGCCGATGGGTTTGCTGGCGGTAATGTGATTCCAGCTGACTTCCAGCCCAGCGATGAAATGTTCGAGCGGGTGCGGTCGAACATCGTCAAATCGGGTGAGGTCGGCCGTTTGGTAGCCGAGGACTTCTCTGGCGCCATGGTGTGGGCCAATCTATTAGAAATCGATCCCTCCACTGGAGAGCAGCTCGACTATCAGGATGTGGCCGCTCAGCTTGAGGCCATCCGAACCGATTTTGAAAAAGATGGGCATACCGTGCACATCGTGGGCTTTGCCAAAATTGTGGGTGATATTGCCGATGGTGCACGGGGTGTGGTGGCCTACTTTGGCGTTGCTTTTCTGCTCACAGCCGTTTTACTGTTTTTATATTCCGGTTCCTTTTGGCTGACGGTGTTACCGCTGTTGTGCTCGCTGACGGCCGTGATCTGGCAGATGGGACTATTGAGTTTGATGGGGTTTGGGATCGATCCCATGAATATTTTGACGCCGTTTTTGGTGTTTGCCATCGGGGTGAGTCATGGCGTTCAAATGATCAGTGGCTGGAACTCGGAGAAACTGTTCGGTGGCCGAAGCGCGGTGGGTGTGGCGCAATCTGGCACTGACCTCACCACCATTCCCATCGTCTCGAGTTTGGAGGCATCAAAAGCCACATTCGCCCGGCTATTGGCACCGGGCTCGATCGCACTGATCAGTGACACCATTGGTTTCTTGACGATCTTGTTGATCAATATTCGAATCATTCAAGAGCTTGCTCTGACAGCGAGCATTGGTGTGGCCGTCATTATTTTCACCAACTTGGTGTTGTTGCCGACACTGCTGTCGTATGTTCGGATGAAAAATGCAGAACAAAGCCGTCAGCGCCAGTATCAAAACGGCCTGAAGACAAGTTTGATTTGGAGCATTGTTGCTAGCTTTACTCGGCCCAGAGTGGCCTTGGTGACCGTGATCGTTGGTGTGGTCTTGTTCTCGTTCGCTTACGTGAAGTCCCAAGATATGAAAATCGGGGACTCACAGCCGGGCGTGCCTGAGTTAAGAGAGGATGCGCGCTATAACCAGGATGCTCGCTTCATCACGGAGAAATTCTCGCTTGGCACAGATGTGATTTCTGTGATTGCAGAGACCGCACCCGAGGCCTGTACCGAGTCTTATGCTGTGATGGATGCGATTGACCGGTTCTCTTGGCGCATGGCCAATGTCGAGGGCGTCCAAAAAGTCATCTCCTTGCCGATGGTGGCCAAAGTGGTCAATGCGGGATGGAATGAAGGCAACCTGCGCTGGCGCATCCTGCCCAGAAATCCGTTTGTGATGCGACAAAATTTGAGTGGTATTGAAACGGGCACGGGTTTATTGAATAGGGACTGCAGCGCCATGCCCATCATGATCTTCACAGAAGATCATAAGGCCGAGACCATCGTTCGAGTGATCTCTGCAGTGCGCGAGGCCAAGGAAGATATCTATCTCGAAGGATTAGATTTCACGCCAAGCGGTGGGGTGATGCAGGACTTGGTGGAACAAGAAGGCGAGGTTTGTGAAGAGTGTTTGCGCTTTAGGCTTGCCACCGGCAATGTGGGCGTGATGGCCGCCACCAATGAAGAGGTGGAGGCCGCGCAAACGCCAATGTTGATCTATGTCTACGCCGCGATTGTTATCCTGTGTTTGCTGACATTTAGAACGGTGATGGGGACCTTATGCATTGTCTTGCCATTGGTTTTGGTGAGCTATCTGGCCTATAGTCTGATGGCCTATATGGGCATCGGCCTTAAGGTTAATACGCTACCTGTTGTGGCTTTGGGCGTGGGTATTGGTGTCGACTATGGGATCTACATCTTCAGTCGCATGCGAAGCTTTATGCAGCAGGGCATGGGGCTGGATGAGGCCTACTTGCGCACCCTCCGGATGACTGGGCGGGCTGTGTTCTTCACGGCCATGACGCTGGCCGCTGGGGTGGGCACTTGGCTGTTCTCAGCGCTTCAGTTCCAGGCAGATATGGGCGTGTTGCTGGCCTTCATGTTTGTCTTCAACATGATCGGCGCCATGGTCTTGCTGCCGGCGCTGGCAAGAATTCTATTGGCGTGGAGAGAGCCGCTGAACTAGGCGGCTCTCAGTTTGCGTGGATCTCGCCGTAGTGCTGAGCCGGGAATCGCTGGTACCGCCAGAGATATTGATCGGGCCGCTGCCTAACAGCGGCCTCAATGGCCGCATTTAAAGCCGTGGCAGATTCTAGCGGGTCAACTGATCGAATGGAATCATCGACCGGTGTGATTTCAATTTCAAACCCTTTTTTCTGACATCGGTAGCAGCTGGCCATCAGCACATGGCAGTGGGTTCTTTGGGCCAAGCGCCCAATCAGCGTCATGGTTGAGGCGGGCTGTCCAAAAAACGGTGCCATCACACCCTCTCCTAAGCGGGGCTGCTGGTCGGCGATAATGCCGGCCACACCGCCAGTTTTTAGGTTTCTCAGCAGATGGCGCATACTTTGTGAGCCACTGGGAATCAGCTCGCCCCCGAACCGTTCTCGGGCTTTACGAATCCACTGATTGATGAGCGGATCGCGTGGCGCACGATAGAGGCCCGCCATATCCAGCCGCTGCATACAGTAGAGGTTTAGAATCTCCCAGTTGCCCAGATGCGCACCAACGAGCAATAATCCTCTGCCTGAGCCAATGGCCTGTTCGATCTGCTCCCATCCTTTCACTTGAACCACCAGTTTGGAGAGCTGACTTTTATTGGCATGCCAGACTTTGCCACTTTCCAGCGCAAAGCATGCCATTTGTTTGACCGAACGTTGATGGATGTTGTCTCGTTCTTCGATACTTAGATTGGGGAATGCCAGGGCCAGATTGGTTTTGATGATGATGTGCTTTGTCGATGGATATTTGAGCATCAGCGTGCCCAAGGCATTGCCCAGGCGATGGATGGCACCCATTGGTAGCCACTGCAGGGGACGAAGAACAAGTTGTATGACGATAAAGGCCAGTGCCCGTTTCATTCCACGACATCTCTAACAGGGGTCTACAATAAGACAGGATATACTGCTTGGCCACTTGAAGGAAATGAAATGATTGGATTGTTGCAGCGTGTCACCTCGGCCAGTGTTGAAGTCAAGGGCGAGGTGGTTGGCTCCATCGGCGCTGGTATTGTTGTGCTGGTGGGCTTTCAGGCAGGCGATGATGAGGGATTGATTCCTAGATTCATTGAGAGGATCAGCACTTTTAGAGTCTTTTCAGATGGCCAAGGAAAAATGAACCAAAGCGTTGTTGACCAAGAAGGTGGCATTTTATGGGTGCCGCAATTTACATTAGCAGCCGATACCAATAGTGGCCGACGTCCAAGTTTCTCCACAGCAGCTGAGCCCGAGCGAGCCAAAGCGCTATTTTCTCTACTGCAGTCTCAGGCTCAAGATCAGCATCCTAGTTCAGCTTTTGGCCAGTTCGGAGCGCACATGCAGGTGGCCTTGACCAACAACGGGCCTGTTACTTTTTGGATTGAAGTCAATTAGTTGCTGTTGGTGTTGTTTAAGAATCGAGCCAGCGTGTTGCGACTAATGCCCAATCGTCTAGCCGCTTTTGATTGATTGCCACCACAGGCGTCTACCACTGTCTCTGCCAGTGTCTTTTCAAAGCGTGCCTTATAGCGCTCAAAGACTTCCATTGTATCCCTATCGCTGTTTAGAGCATGTTTTAAGCCCAAGATCCAGTCCGGGTTTTCCTGAGAGTGACGGGTCTCTGACTGGCTGTGTCGATACTCTGATGGCAAGTCATCGATTTGAATAACTTGTGCGGGCGCCAAGACTGCCAAAGACTGACAGAGATTTTTGAGCTCTCTGACATTCCCCGGCCAATCGAGTTGACACAAATGCTGAACCAACCCAGGATCTATCTTTTTTTTCGGGACATTAAATTCATCTACGGCCAGATCAAGAAAATGCTGAATGAGCTGAGGGATATCGTCTCTTCTTTCTCTGAGCGCAGGAACGGTTAGGGCAATCACTTTCAGCCG
>CAJXNU010000001.1 GCA_913057255.1 uncultured Wenzhouxiangella sp. | reverse complement strand
TCCATGCACGGAAGGTAGAGAGCTCAAACGTTGGGCCCCAACCAGTGTATTGCACGCTCAGCGCTGAATCCCCCAAAAGCTCAACAATGGGGCCGAAGTTTCTTCGCGGCACAATGAATGTGATACCGCCACCATCGTAGGGCACGTTGGCGCGAACAACGGTATTTGGAGTCTCATTGGTCGGGTCATTGACAAAGTAGCTTTGGAAGGCATACAAAATGCGCTCTTTTTGGCCCTTGAACACCGTGTGCGTTGGCAGGCCAAAGTAGTTCACGACGATCGGGTCTTGGAATACGTCGGTGACATCCAAGCGATTGACGGTCGAACCCCAGCACAGATACAGGTTACAGGCTTGGGCATTCACAGGCGCACCCGGGAAGACCACACCACTGACAGCGACTTCCTCATCGCGGATGACCAAGTTCTCATTCATGAAAATGGGTGGAATGTCCAGCCCAAGGTGTGGGTCATTGGCAAACAGCGGATAGCCTGATTCGGTGTACTCACCAGAAACCGCCCACCAGTTACTCCCAAAATCGCGGGTTTCGCTTAAAAAGGGCAAATTCGCTACAGAGTCTCTGTAACTTTTGGCCATCTCGACCAATTTGGGGTCCATGGTGGGCATCACATGGGTGCCCAGCTCGCCAAACACGGTCTCCAAGTTCATGCCCTTGGGAATGTCTTTGCCGCGTTGATCGGCATCATGAACCTCTGCCATCTTTTCAACACCACCCATGTCTTCGGGAATGATGATGCCTGCCTCAGCAAAGAAGTCAGGAATACTGACGCGACCATCGACTGGAATGGAGATATTGAGATCTTCTAAGAACAAGGCGGTGCCATCAAAACCCACTGCCTCGCCCACGGCTTGATACGTGCCAATGCGAATGGTGTTGCTGATGTCAGACAAGCTGGAGTCGAAAGACAGTTGGAATGCCAACAACTTGCCAATCACAATAGAATCTACACTAGACCAAGGCTCGGCCATGGTCAGTTCCAACGCCCCGTACTCAGGTGGCAATGGGTTGGTGGCCAGATAGTGATTGACTCCGTCAGAGTAGGATTTCAGCCAAGCCAATTCTTTAGCGGTCAACTCTGTGTAGGAGGACCATGCCGCGCGCCGAAGGCCGAGCGTTCTCAATGTGATGTCGTTTTCGAGCGCTGCCTGCCCGAAGAGCTCGGCGAGTGTGCCACTGGCCACACGTCTCAAATAATCCATTTGGAAAAAGCGGTCTCTGGCATGCAAATAGCCCTGCACAAAGCTCACATCCGTTTCAGTTTCTCCAACAATGGTTGGGATGCCATTGGCATCGGTGTAGACGCTGACCTCATTAGTCAGCGCTGGTGATTCAATCGTCGTTTGAGCCTGTGCCAAAGGCAGCCCAAAGACGAGCATGGCTGAAAGAAGCGTTTTCTTCATGTTTGATCTCCTACCCCGCATGTTGCGTTTTTGTATAAGGACTGGTCGCTTGTGTGGCGACCTTTTTGTGCATTTCTTGTGTCTCGATTATGACACAAACCCCTGCCCCCATTCCAAGGGGCTATAATTCCGTCCGGACATCCAGCAATTCTGGGAAAAATTCCAACTCCAGGGCCTTTTTCAGAAATCCCACGCCCGAAGAACCGCCGGTTCCTTGCTTAAACCCAATGATCCGCTCAACGGTTTTCATGTGTCGGAAGCGCCACAATTGGAAAGACTCCTCGACATCAATCAGACGCTCACACAGCGCATACGCCGCCCAGTGGGTTTCGGGTGCCTTGTAGATTTCAACGAAGACTGGCACCAAATCGGGATTTCGCTCATAGGGTTGCGACCAATCGCGTTGCAAGCAGCTCTGTGGGATCGCATGCCCCTGACGGGCCAAAAATTTTAGAAACTCATCGTACAAACTCGGTGCATGCAAAGCCTTTGTTAGCGCCTCATGAGCGCTGGGCTGATGTTTGAAGACCGATGGAATCCGGTCATTTTTGTTGCCCAGCAAAAATTCAACCAAGCGATATTGGAAGGACTGAAACCCCGACGCTTGGCCCAACACTCCACGAAACTGCATGTATTCACTCGGTGTGAGTGTTTCCAAAACACCCCACTGATTAAACAGCTGTTGCTGAACCAATTTGACTCGCGCCAAGATCTTCATGCTGGGGTCGGGCTGGTCATTGGCCAAATGAGACATCGCGGCCTGTAATTCGTGGATGATTAACTTGAACCACAGCTCCGAGGTTTGGTGCTGAATGATGAACAACAGCTCATCGTGATGGGCCGGCTCGCTCAGCGGGCTTTGGGCACTGAGAATCTGCTCTAGCCCCAGATACCGGCCATAGTCCAACCGCTCAGAGAAATCGGTGTGAATATCCGGCTCCAGCTCTCTTTTTGCCATAGTGATTCGCCTCCCTCAAGGCAATTTTCAATGATTTAGGAGCAGTGTAGCGTCTTTTTAGGGATTTCAAAGCGACCTGCTGGGAGCGTATAATCATCGGCTGATAATTCGTCTGTAGGCTCATGCAATGACCGATCGCTCCAACACCTTTAAAGTCGACTATTTTCAGTTTTTGGGCGTGGATGGAAATTTGGTTCAAGGGGTCAAAGTGCCCCCTCTGGCCAAAGATCTAGACCGCTTGAAAGAGCTTTATAAGCTCATGGTCAAAACCCGCGTCTTCGATAAGAAAGCCGTGGCTTTGCAACGGACAGGCAAGTTGGGTACCTACGCCTCATCATTGGGCCATGAGGCTGCGCATGTCGCGATTGGCTCGGCCATGAAAAAAGAAGATTGCTTTGCGCCCATGTACCGAGAGTATGGCGCACAATTTTGTCGCGGTGTTGAGATGAGTGACGTACTCCTTTACTGGGGTGGCGATGAGCGCGGCAATGATTTTAAAAATGCGCCACATGATTTTGCCTGGTGCGTGCCCATTGCGACCCAGTGCCTCCATGCCGCCGGCGCTGCCTTGGCATTTAAGCTTCGCAAAGAACCACGGGTTGCCGTCAGCGTTGTTGGAGATGGCGGGAGCTCCAAAGGTGACTTTCTAGAAGCCATTAATGCAGCCAGCGCCTATGAGTTACCGTTGGTACTGATCATCATGAATAACCAGTGGGCCATCTCTGTCCCGCGCTCCAGCCAAAACCATGCAGCCACTCTGGCGCAAAAAGGCATTGCCGGAGGATTGACCAGCATCCAGGTCGATGGCAATGACCTGATCGCCTGTTTGTGGGCCATGGAGGAAGCGGTCGAGGCTGCGCGGGCTGGCAAAGGTGCCGTGGTCATTGAAATGATCACCTATCGCTTGTCAGACCACACCACGGCAGATGATGCCACGCGCTACAGACCTGACGATGAAGTCAAAGCCGCTTGGGAGCGAGAACCTTTGATCCGCCTGCGTCGCTATCTGACTCAGGCTGGTGCTTGGGATGATGCCAAGGAGGATGCATGGACGGCCGAGGCCACTCAAGAGGTTCAGGCAGCGGTTGACCACTACCTCGATCAAGTCGAAAACCACCCTCAACCCGTCACGGCGATGTTCGATTACCTATTTAAAGAACCACCTCATGATCTGATCGAGCAAAGAGCGTATGCCGAACAGTATCCGGAAGATGGAGGGCACCACTGATGGCTGAGATCACACTGATCGAAGGGGTGACCCTGGCCTTGGCTCGCGCGATGGAAGAAGATTCCAGCGTGGTCGTCTTGGGCGAGGATGTGGGTGTCAATGGTGGCGTGTTCAGAGCCACGGCTGGCCTGCAACAGCGCTTTGGCAATGAGAGAGTGCTCGATACACCTCTGGCCGAGGTCATGATCGCTGGCATGAGCGTGGGCATGGCGGCTCAAGGCATGAAGCCTGTCGCCGAGGCCCAATTTTGTGGCTTTAGTATGCCGATGATCGACCACATCATGTGCCATGCAGGAAGGATGAGAAATCGGACGCGTGGGCGCTTGAGCTGTCCCATGGTTTTAAGATTCCCCAGTGGTGGTGGCATCCATGCCCCAGAGCACCACTCGGAAAGCCCGGAGGCGCTGTTTGCGCACATGCCAGGCATTCGCGTGGTCATCCCCTCCTCTCCCGCTCGCGCCTATGGACTGTTGCTCGCGGCAATTCGTGATCCAGATCCCGTGATCTTCATGGAACCCAAACGGATTTATCGCTGGCAGAAAGAAGAGGTGGTGGATGACGGTGAAGAGCTGCCACTGGATGTCTGCTACACACTCAGAGATGGCTCGGACATCACCTTGGTCAGCTGGGGGGCGATGATCAAAGAGACCCTAGCGGCGGCTGATGAATTGGCCAGTCGGGGCATCCAAGCAGAGGTCATTGATGTGGCCACCATTTCGCCTTTGGATATGGACACCATCATCGAGTCCGTCGGACGGACGGGTCGCTGCGTGATCATTCAAGAAGCGCCCAAGCACTGCGGTGTGGCCAGTGAAATTGCAGCGGGACTGGCCGATGCAGGCTTGTATAGCCTGCTCGCGCCGGTCAAGCGGGTGTGTGGCTATGACACCGTCATGCCACTCTATCGCAGTGAAATGAAGTACATGCCGAGCGTGCGACGCATTCTCGATGCCATTGATGCCGTGTTGGAGGTCTCATGAAAACGTTCCACCTGCCTGATTTGGGGGAAGGTCTACCCGATGCCGAAATCGTTGAATGGCTAATCAAAGAAGGTGACGAGCTCACCTTAGATCAACCCATGATTTCGATGGAAACAGCCAAAGCCATTGTTGAAGTACCCAGCCCTTTCACTGGCCGGATTGTGAAATTCCACGGTCAAGCGGGCGACGTCATCAAGACCGGCGCGCCACTGGCTGAGTTTGAAGTCGCCGGGGATGAGGGTAGCGCAGACAAGTCGGATCACAAAAAAAGTGACGAGACCCATGCTTCTGCGCCCAAGAAAGCTCAGCGCGATGACAGCGGCACCGTGGTAGGGAATGTTGAGGCAGGCAACGAGGTACTGCAAGAACATTTATCTCAGGTTGGCGATTTTAAAATGACGCCGGCTGTCAGAGCGTTGGCCAAAAAGCTTAAAGTCGATCCCGCCCATTGCACCCCCAGTGGCAAAGGTGGCGTGATCACCGCAGCCGATGTCAAAAAAGCGGCGGCCGATGGGCCCAGTGCCTCTGCAAGTTCTACGACCCCGAAAAAACAAGCGCCCATGCGTGCCAGCACCACGCAAGCCACTGGTGAGTGGGAGCCTCTGCGAGGCCCCCGACGGACCATGGCGCGGGCAATGAGTGAGTCACATCAGCAAGTTGTACCCACCACATTGATGGACGATGCCGATATTCAAGCCTGGGCCAATGATGAAGACATCACCGCTCGCTTGATCAGAGCCCTGTGGGCCGGCGCGCAGGCAGAGCCGGGATTGAATGCTTGGTTTGACGGAGACAATGGCGTTCGCATGGTGCACAAATCCATGCATGTGGGCGTGGCGGTAGACACCCCCGACGGGCTGATGGTCGCCGCTCTTCGTGATGTCCATCAAAAAGACCGTGCTGGACTCAGGAATGACATCAACCGGCTGAGAGACAATGCCACCAACCGAAGCATTCCAGCCGATGAGCTCAAGGACTACACCATCATTTTGTCAAACTTTGGCAAATTCGCTGGTCGCTATGCCACGCCGGTGATCACACCGCCGTGTGTCGCCATTGTGGCTGCCGGCAAGCTCAGACATGAAGTCGTCCCGGTGCTTGGTGGTGTGGAAGTCCATCGCATGATGCCCCTGTCATTGACCTTTGATCACAGAGCCTGCACCGGTGGCGAAGCGGCGCGATTCTTGCATGCCATGCTCAAAGATTTGAGTCTTGCTCACTGATTGATGGCATGAACGCCAAAGAACTCTTGGCAGGCGACCTACCCCCGTTGGTGATTGGAGCTTGCGAGTGGGTGGCCCTACCCGATCTTGGGATTGTAGCGGTACGCGCCCGTGTCGATACGGGCGCTAGATCCTGCGCGCTGCACGCCAGCGACCAAGCGATCTTTAGAAAATCAGGCAAAGACTGGGTGTCTTTTCAAGTGCATGTGGGATTTGAGCAGCGACATCGCTCCATGTCATGTGAGGCTGAGCTATTGGAGTTGAGACGGGTCAAAAATACCTCAGGTGAGATTGAGGAGCGCTTCACCATTCATACCCCAATTGTGATTGGGACGCATCGCTGGAATGTAGACATTACGCTCACCAACAGAGAAAGAATGCGTTACCGTATGCTCTTGGGTCGCGCTGCAATGAAAGACCACGCCATTGTCTATCCGGCGAGGACTTTCTTGCAAGGCAAACCCGACCCTGAGATCGTGAAAGGCCCATAGCATGCGCATTGCCATTTTATCTCGCAGCCAGAGCATCTACTCGACGCGCCGTTTGGTCGAGGCGGCCGACGCGCGTGGGCATGAGGTTCGTGTCGTCGATACGCTTCGCTGTTATATGAATATTGCATCGGCCAGACCCACCATCCACTATCGCGGCGAGCAACTCGAGCCATTCGATGCAGTGATCCCGCGCATTGGCGCCTCGATCACTTTTTACGGGACGGCCGTGCTTAGGCAGTTTGAAATGACGGGCACTTTTCCCCTCAATGAATCAGTCGCGGTCACACGCTCGCGTGACAAACTTCGGTCGCTGCAACTTCTGGCACGCCGAGGCATCGGCATGCCGGTGACGGGTTTTGCACGCGCGCCTGATGACATTGGTGATGTCATTGAGATGGTGGGTGGCGCACCCCTCGTGGTTAAGCTGCTCGAAGGCACCCAAGGCATCGGCGTGGTCCTATGTGAAACCCGAAAGGCGGCTGAGAGTGTTTTGGAAGCGTTCATGGGCTTGAACGTCTCCATCATGGTCCAGGAATACATCAAAGAAGCCGGTGGCGCGGATATCCGCTGTTTTGTTGTCGGTGACAAGGTGGTGGCCGCCATCAAACGCCAAGCCTTGCCGGGGGAATTCCGGTCCAATCTGCACCGGGGTGGAACCGCTGAGCTCATTAAGATCACTCCGCAAGAGCGCGCTGTGGCCACCCGCGCGGCGCGCATCATGGGTCTCAACGTGGCCGGTGTGGATATTCTTCGATCCAATCATGGGCCATTGGTCATGGAAGTGAACTCATCGCCCGGACTCGAAGGCATCGAAGCGGCCACCGGCAAGAATGTGGCGGATTTGATCATTGCATTTTTAGAGAAAAATGCGCGCAAAGACCGCACCCGGACTCGCGGGAAAGGCTAGTCCAGCGAAAGACGTGTCACTTGATGATGTACGAGGATAAAGAGCGAATGCCGACGGCCTCTCGGAGTGAGGCCATGAATGGCTCGGCCAAGCCACGGGCACGCTCGGCACCCGCTTGTAAAATGGCCTCGACTTCATCGGGCTTGGCGATCAATGCCTCATAGCGTGCTCGAGGCTCTGCCAACTCCGCATTGATCAACTCAAACACCTGCTGCTTGGCCTCGCCCCAGGCAATCCCATCTCGGTAGGCTTGGCGCATGCTCTGACGCGCTTCATCACTGGCAAAAGCCGCATAAATCGAAAACAAAGCAGAGTCGTCTGGGTCTTTGGGCTCACCCGGCTCAAGCGAGTTGGTCTTGATGCGCATGATCGCTTTTCGCAATGCCTTTTCTGGCAACCACAATGGGATGGTGTTGTCGTAGCTTTTTGACATCTTGCGACCATCGGTGCCCGGAAGCGTGGCCACGTGATCATCGACCTGGCCTTCGGGTAGCACAAAGTATTCGCCATAGCGATGGTTGAAACGTTGCGCAATGTCTCTGGCCATCTCTAGGTGTTGCAATTGGTCGCGACCGACGGGGACGATGGCTGCATTGAACATCAAAATATCGGCCGCCATCAACACCGGATAGGAGAACAGGCCTAAGTTGATGCCCAAGTCCGGGTCTTCATTGACCGCCTCATTCTCAGCGACTGCTGCTTTGTAAGCATGGGCTCGGTTCATCAGGCCTTTGGCGGTCACACAGCTCAAAAACCACGTCAACTCTGGGATTTGAGGGACATCGGATTGCCGATAGAACACAGAGCGTTCGACATCAAGACCTAAAGCGAGCCAAGTGGCTGCAATTTCAAGTGTGGATTGCACCACCCGCTCGGGATCTTCACACTTGACCAAGGCGTGGTAATCCGCCAAGAAATAGAAGGTCTCACTACTTGGGTCTTGGCTGGCTAGGATTGCTGGCTTGATCGCACCCACGTAATTGCCCAAATGGGGTGTGCCCGTGGTGGTGATTCCTGTCAGGGTTCTTTTTGTCTGCATCGATCCAGTCACAGCGTCAATCCGGCCAATCCCTATTGTAGCCTGACAATCGGGTGTTTTTAACCGCATGTGTAATTTGTGCGTGTTACCCTGAGCCCAGTCATTATTCAAACGAAAAATGAAGGAGCCACATGAAAATTCAATCCAATGCTGTGGTGGGCTTTGACTACACCCTCACCGGTGACGACGGGCAAGTCATCGACACGTCCACAGGCCGTGAGCCTTTGGAGTACCTACATGGTCACGGCAACATCGTCCCAGGCCTTGAAAAAGCGCTGGAGGGCAAAGCCGTTGGCGATCAGTTCGACGCCAGCGTCGCCCCAGAGGAGGGCTACGGCGCTTACCGAGAAGAATTGGTGCAAGACGTCCCCAAAGAAGCCTTTGAGGGGGTCGATGAATTGGCCCCTGGAATGAGCTTTAGAGCAGAGTCCAACGCCGGCCCGATGACTGTGGTGGTCAAAGAAGTCAAAGATGACACCGTCACCGTCGATGGCAACCACATGCTGGCAGGACAAACGCTCAACTTCGCCGTGGATGTAAAGTCCGTTCGAGAAGCGACTGAGGCAGAGATCGCTCAAGGCAGCCCGAACACCGGCGACTGATAAATAAGCCTATACTACGAAACACCACAGACCGCTTGTTGTGACAATGACCCCTGCACTGGTCAGGGATGAGCCTCACTCAAGCGGTTTTTTATTGCCCAGATTTTGCTTATGCGCCATCTCATCTAAACGCTTTTCCATGCGCTCTAGCGCTTCTAAGATGTGCTCGCCCTGCTCTGTTTGCTCATCGGCATGAATGGATTGAGTGGCCGTCACAATGATGGCGATAAATAAGTTCAACACCATAAAGCTTGATACCAAGATAAACGGCACAAAAAATAGCCAGACCAGTGGATAGGCATCGAGCATGGGTCTGGCGATCCCACTCGACCAAGACTCCAACGTCATGATCTGGAACAGCGAAAACAAGCTTCTACCCAGAGAACCCCAGTACTCCGGAAAACTCTCGGCAAAAAGCAGTGTCGCCATCACCGCAAAGATATAAAAAATCAATAACAGCAGCAGCGCCGTCCAGCCCATGCCAGGCAGGGCTCGAACCAATGACTCAACGATGGCGCGCAATTTGGGTACTTGAGAAAAAAGCCGCAGCACGCGCAGTATTCTCAGCGCGCGAAGAATATCCAATGGGCCAGTGGCAGGCACCAAGGCAATGGCAACAATCACGAAATCAAACCAGTTCCACCCAGAACGAAAAAAACCGCCACCATGTGCCACGAGTTTCAATGCGATCTCAATAACGAAGATCGCTAAAATCAGCCGATTAAGAGAAATCAAAAAAGGCCCAGCGGTGGCCATGACCTCAGGCGATGTCTCCAATCCCAACACAATCGCGTTGAGAATAATGAGGCCAATGATAAAGCGAGTAAATGCTCGACCTTCAACCCATTGCCCGATGCGAGATCGCCACGTGGCTGGACCTGCCACACCCAATGGCGCGGTCATTAAGAAGCCGACTCGCTGTCTGTTGTTCTCAGTGCATTGACCAAAAGAGCGTTCACATCACGGACATAGGCTGCCGGGTCGGCCAACTCACCCCCCTCGGCCAACAGCGCTTGGTCAAACAATAATCGAGCCAAAGACTCGAACCGTTCGCCATCTGCCTCATTTTCGATCACTTCGACCAAGGCATGGTCTGGATTGATTTCTAAGTTTGGCGTGGTCTCCGGTACCGGCTGGCCGGCTTGGCGCATGAATTTTTGCATTTGCAGAGACATGCCGTGCTCATCATTGACAATCCGCGCAGCCGAATCGGTCATGTGATGTGTCGCATTGACCTCACCGACCTGATCACCGAGGGCCTTCTTAATGCGGCCTGCAAGCTTTTTGGCGGCTTTGCTTGGTTTTTTAGCCTCCTTGTCATCCAACCCACCGGTGGTGACGCTTTTTAGCGCCTTGCCTTTGTACTCTGATAAGTGCGACACCACCCACTCATCAATACGGTCAGTCAGTAGCAACACCTCGATGCCTTTCTTTTTAAACGCTTCTAGATGCGGACTGCTCTTGGCCACTTGGGCATTTTCAGCCGTGAGGTACCAAATGGTCTCTTGGTCTTCGGCCATGCGATCAAGATAGGCATCAAAGCCGGCCATCTCATCACCATGCGTGGTCTCAAACCGAAGCAGAGAGGCCACACGCTCACGCTGCTCAAAGTCTTCGATGACCCCCTCTTTTAAAATGGTGCCGAAGGCCTCGTAGAACTTTTTCCAATCATCGCCCCCGTCTTCCGTGATTTTCTCGATTAAATCTAAGCTTCTTTTAATCACCGTCGCGCGGATTTTCTTGAGCAAGGGAGAGTCCTGAAGGATCTCTCGGGAGACATTGAGAGGGAGGTCAGATGAATCCACCACGCCCCGCATAAATCGAAGGTAGCGAGGCAGCAGCTGCTCAGCAGCATCCATGATAAAAACCCGCTGAATGTAGAGCTTCAGACCCTCAACCGCATCCCGGTTCATCAACAAATCAAACGGCGCTTGCTTGGGCACATACAACAAGAGGCTGTAACTCTGGGTGCCCTCCACTTGATGATGCGCCCAGCTCAGCGCTCCCTGAGGATCATTGGCCAGCGAAGAGTAAAAGGATTGATATTCTTCATCCTCAATTTCATTTTTTGGCCGTGCCCATAGCGCTTTGGCCTCGTTGACCACTTCGGTTTTCACGCCATCTTTATCTTTTTCATCCTCAGCAGGAATCTGCAGCTGGATGGGGAAAGCAATGTGATTGGAATAGTGACGAATGATGCGCTGAAGCTGCCATTGGTTTAGGAGATCTCGGTGGTCCTCTGAGACATGGAGGACAATCGTCGTGCCTGGCTTGTCTTTGGTTGTGGGCTCTAATAGATATTCGCCCTCACCTTTTGATGACCAACGGATGGCCTCTTCTGGACTCAATCCCGCCCGCCGGGTCTCAACCACCACTTCATCGGCCACGATAAACGCCGAATAAAAACCCACGCCAAACTGGCCGATCAGGTTGGCATCTTGCTTGGCATCACCAGAGAGTGACTCGAGAAACTGGCGTGTGCCTGATTTGGCGATGGTGCCCAAGTTCTCAATGACCTCAGCCTCACTCATCCCGATGCCATGGTCAGTGACGGTGAGCGTATGCGCCTGGGGATCAAACGAGACATCAATGGTGAGCTCACTGTCGAGACCTTTCAAATTCTCATCTGTGAGCGCTTCAAACCTAAGCTTGTCAGAGGCATCTGAGGCGTTGGAGATCAGCTCTCGAAGAAAGATCTCTCGGTTGGAATACAGCGCATTGATCATCAACTTCAGCAGTTGATTGACTTCTGCATCAAAACGGTGGGTTGCGGGTTTCGTTGTTTTTTCAGTCATGGCCAATCCGTTCTCGCCCTAGGTTGTGACAGATGTCTTCTGTCGTGGGGGCTACAGCCGTCATTTTCAAGGCCGAAGGAGGCGAAATTTGTCAAAATTAAGGCCAAAAAAAACCGCCCGGTTGGGCGGTCTTTTCAACAATCTAGGCTGTCAGCCAAAACGGCTTAGCTGGCCTGCTTGCGACGCGTCAGCTTTTCTTTAATTCTGGCCGCCTTGCCTTCGAGATCTCTCAGGTAGAAGAGCTTGGCACGGCGCACCTTGCCGCGACGCTTCACATTGATTGATTCAATCAACGGGCTGTAGGTTTGGAACACCCGCTCGACCCCTGTGCCGTGCGAAATCTTGCGAACGGTGAATGCTGAGTTCAAACCACGGTTGCGGCGAGCAATGACCACACCTTCAAAGGCCTGCAGACGTTGACGATCGCCCTCGCGCACCCACAAATTCACCACAATGGTATCGCCGGCCGCGAATGACGGGATTTCCTTTTGGGTCTGCTCTTTATTGATTTCGTCGATGATGTTGGTCATGCCTGCAATCTCACTAATCGGTTGCCCATTTTGGACGTTAGCCCGCCATTTTACCCGCTTTTGAATGGTTTTTCTACGCCTAGAGACGAGTTTTTATCAATCCTTTTGGTCTCGCCCATCCATCAAGTCCGGGCGGCGGGCTTGAGTCCTTTTCAGCGCCTGTTCGCGACGCCACCGATCAATGGCCCCGTGATCACCACTGAGCAACACCGATGGCACCGCCTGACCTCGCCAAAGCTCAGGTCGTGTGTAGTGTGGGTGGTCTAAAAGCCCCGTGGCAAAGGAATCTTGGGCAGCAGACTCTGGATGACCCAGAACGCCTGGCAATTGCCGAATGACGGCATCGAGCATCACCAGCGCGGCTGGCTCCCCGCCAGAGAGCACATAGTCACCCACTGACCACTCTTCATCAACCAGTTGCTCGATAAGTCGCTCATCAATGCCCTCGTAGCGCCCACACAACAGCAATAGCCGCTCTCGCTGGGCCAATTCACTCACCCCAGGCTGGCTCAACACCTGCCCTTGAGGGCTCAAATAGCTGACCACCGAAGCGGCGCCAGCGGCTTTGGCCGCCTCGATCGCCATGGCCACCGGTTCAGGGCGCATCACCATGCCAGGACCGCCCCCATAAGGCCTATCATCCACGCTTTTGTGGGGATCGGTGGTGTGATCCCTAGGGTTCCAGCAATGCAGCTCGATCTGACCATCAGCGACCGCGCGCCCCGTCAATCCCAGCTCAGTGAAGTGGCCAAACCAATCCGGAAATAGCGTGATGATGTCTATGCGCTTGAGCATGAGCGATCAGTCCAACCACTCAACCGGCCACTGCACCCGAATCTCACCAGCCTCTAGGTCCACTTGATCGACGGGCCCACCCAAAACAAACGGAATCAGGATGGTTTGCCCTGAGGATTCGGGCTGGATCTCCATGACATCGTGGGCGCCGGTGCTCAACATTTGGGAGACCTCCCCTAAACTCACGCCCTCGCGATTGATGACCGAAAGACCGATCAAATCATGCCAGTAATACTCGCCTTCCGGCAAGGCTGGCAATTGTGCTCTCAAGACTTCAATGGTTTTGTCGGTCCAAGCGGCGGCCGCCTCCGGCGTGTCGACCCCGGGGAGTTTGACCACCAAGCGCTTTCCAGTCAGCTTGTATTCAGGACGTGGAATGGGTTGTTGGGCTCCGTCGATACGCCACTCGTCGTAATCAAAGATCCCCTCGCGGGGAGTGGTGTACGAGTAGATCTGGAGCCAACCCTTGATGCCCCAAGGACCAAGAAAACGGCCTAAAGTGACCGAATTCTCAGTGGGGCTGGGATTCATTAGGCTGCCGCTTGAGCGGCCTTACGCGCCTCAACGATGAGGTGTTGAACACGCTCAGAGAGCTGCGCACCTTGGTTGATCCAGTGATCAACGCGGGCGGTATTGACCCGCAGACGCTCTTCTTGACCGCGAGCCACTGGGTTGAAGAAACCCACGCGCTCGATGTTGCGGCCATCACGACGCGACCGGCTATCGGTGACCACAATGTGGTAGTACGGGTGCTTTTTAGCGCCACCACGGCTTAAACGAATCTTGACCATCCAAATTGCTCCATCTTCAAATGAGACCAGTCACACACGGGCTGGCTACACGAAACACGCCATTTTACCGAAAAAATTCAAGTAAATAAAGCTTTTTTGCGGTTATGGGCCGAATGGACCCCCGCCGCCCGGCAAGCCGCCACCCGGCAGGCGCTTCAACAATTTGGCCATCGCCACTTTGCTGCCCGCTTTTTTCATCATTTTTTGCATCTGCCGATGCTGCTTGAGCAACTTATTCACGGTTTGGATATCGGCGCCAGAACCATTGGCAATCCGACGCTTTCTCGAGCCATTGATGATGTCTGGGTAGCGCCGTTCTTTGGGCGTCATGGAGTTGATGATGGCGATCATGCGCTTGTTCTGACGATCGTTGAGCTGGGCTTTGGCCGCCTCTGGAATCTGTCCCATGCCCGGCAATTTATCAAGCATGGCCCCCATGCCCCCCATGGACTCCATTTGTTGAAGCTGCTCTTTCATATCATCGAGGCCAAACCGCTTGGCCCCCTTGCCCGTTTTGGTCGCCAATTTCTTGGCTTTTTTCTGGTCGACCTTTCTCTCGACTTCCTCAACCAGGCTCAACACATCGCCCATGCCGAGGATGCGCGAGGCCAGCCGGTCTGGGTGGAAAGCCTCTAAGCCGTCGAGCTTTTCGCCAATCCCGAGAAACTTGATGGGCGCGCCAGTAATCGTCGCCACCGACAAAGCCGCCCCGCCGCGCGCATCGCCATCGGTTTTGGTCAGCACCACCCCAGACAAGGGCAGCGCGTCATTGAATGCTTTGGCTGTATTGGCCGCATCTTGTCCGGTCATGGCATCGACCACAAACAAGACCTCAGCCGGGTCAATGGCTTGGTGGATTGCCTGAATTTCGGCCATCATGGCCTCATCGACGGCCAAGCGACCGGCGGTATCCACAATCAATACATCACTGAACTGCTTTTTGGCGTGTTCGAGCGCCTCACGCGCCATCGCCACCGCATCGTCGCTTTGGCTCGCCCTGTAAAACCCACAGCCCACTTGGCCAGCGAGCGTTTCTAGTTGATCGATCGCAGCTGGGCGGTAGCGATCACAGCTGGCCACCATCACGCGTTTTTTCTCGCGCTCACCGAGCCACTGAGCCAATTTGCCAGCGGTGGTCGTTTTACCCGCACCCTGCAAGCCCGCCAATAAGATGACCACCGGCGCTTGCTTGGCCAGATTGAGTGGCACTTGTGCCTGCCCGAGCGCGCGCTGAAGCTCTTCGTGGACCACCTTGACCATGGCCTGTCCAGGCTTCAGTGCCCCCAAAACCTCTTGCCCAACGGCTCGCTCTTTGGTCTGCTCAATGAATTGACGGACCACGGGAAGCGCCACATCGGCTTCCAACAGGGCAATGCGCACTTCCCTCAGGGTCTCTTGAATGTTGGCCTCAGTGAGACGACCCCCGCTTCTTAGGCGGTCTAGAGATTGTGATAGCCGTTGACTGAGCTGGTCAAACATGATTTTTGCTTTGGTTTGGTTGGTCAATCTTGATTATACTCAAGCGATGAACACAACTTGGCAACTCCCGCCGAACTAAACATGGCTGAGATTCCCTTATCGACCCTCCTGGGGTTGCTGGTTTTATTGATTGTCCTATCGGCCTTTTTCTCCAGCTCCGAGACCGGTTTGGTGGCGCTGAACCGCTATCGCCTACGCCATCATGTCAAAGCCGGACACCGAGGAGCGAAACTGGCGCAGACGCTTCTATCCAAACCCGATCGGATGTTTGGCTTGATTTTGTTGGGCAACAACTTGGTCAACATCATGGCCGCCTCCATTGCAACGGTGATCGCTCTGCGATTGCTTGGTGAGGCCGGTGTGTGGGTCTCCACATTGGTGCTAACTTTGATCGTGTTGATTTTTGCAGAGCTGATGCCCAAGACTCTGGCGGCGATGTACCCGCAGCGCATTGCCTATCCCGCCAGTCTGGTTCTGGCCCCACTGCTCAAATTCCTCTATCCCGTGGTGTGGCTGATCAACTTGGTCGCTTCTGTGTTTTTACGGCCGTTTGGCGTGAAATCGGCGAACACTCAACACGAGGCTTTGAGTCGCGAAGAGCTTCGCGTGGTATTGCAAGAGAGTGCGCGCCACATCTCATCAGATCATCAACAGATGCTGCTCAACATCCTCGATCTCGAACATGGCTCGATCGAAGATGTCATGGTCCCAAGACAAGACATTGTCGGCATTGATCTGGCAGAGCCGTGGGAAGAGACAATTGAGCGCCTGTCCCAAACCGTCCATACCCGACTCCCGGTTTGGGAAGGCGATCTTGAAAACATGTTGGGCTTGCTGCATGTCCGCTCGGTGCTCCCGAGGCTCTCTAAGGGCTTGTTGGATAAAGAGAGCCTCTTAAAGGCCACCCGCTCGCCCTATTTCATTCCTGAAGGGACCACGCTGACTCAGCAGCTTCTGGAGTTTCAGAGCCGAGAGCGTCGCTTGGGCGTGGTGGTGGATGAGTACGGTGACATTCAGGGACTGGTCACGCTCGATGACATTTTAGAAGAGATTGTGGGTGAATACACCACCGAAGGACTGGTGCCCCAACGGAAAATCAGAAAACTTCAAGATGGTAGCTACCTCATTGATGGCAGCGCCTCTTTGCGCATGCTCAATCGTCAGTTGGACCTTGAGTTCCCCACCAGCGATGCCAATACCTTAAACGGGTTGATCTTGGAGCACCTAGAGTCACTGCCTGAAGGGGAGACTTGCCTGACCATCGGCGCCCATCGCATGACGATTGCGGATTTGGCAGACAATCGCATCCGTACAGTGCAACTGCGCGTGCTCGATACAGAGATTGAGGACTAGCTCACGGCAGCCAGCATGGCTTGGCGCATTTCTGCCACCGCTTCTTTTAGACCCACAAAAACTGCACGCGCAATAATGGAATGCCCAATGTTGAGCTCGCACATGCCTGGGATGGCTGCGATCGCTGCCACGTTGTCTAATGTCAGGCCATGACCTGCGTTGACTTGGAGACCAAGTGCTTGTGCATGTCGAGCGGCCGCTTCGATCCGTCGCAAGGCCTCGATTTGTTCATCACCTCTGGCATCGGCATAATCGCCGGTGTGAAGTTCAATCACCGGCGCACCCGCTGCTGCCGCCGCTTGGATCTGTTCCACATCCGGGTCAATAAAAAGACTGACACGACAGCCTGCTTGACTCAAGCGCTCGCAGGCCGAGCTCACGCGAGCCAATCCCGACTGAACATCCAATCCACCCTCGGTGGTGAGCTCTGCCCTTTTTTCTGGCACCAAACACACATCGGCTGGACGAATGCGTGTGGCGAGCTCAATCATCTCGTCGGTGATGGCCATCTCAAGGTTCATGCGCGTGGTTAAGCTTCGAGACAAGTCCTCCACGTCGTGGTCTTGAATATGACGACGATCTTCTCTGAGATGGATCGTGATCAAATCCGCGCCACCAGCCTCAGCCAATCGGGCCGCCTCCGTGATCGATGGATAGCTGGTGCCACGTGCTTGTCTAAGGGTAGCCACGTGATCGATATTGACACCCAATTTTAGATTGTTCATCTCAATGCCCTCATCATCTCTCGTGTTTTCAGTGTCCGACCACCCAACTGATGATCAATCAAGGTGCGCGTGATCCATCGCGCTTGTTTTAGCGTATCGGTTCCTGCCATGCCCCCAGCTATTGAATCATGCTCAGGTGACGACCGCATGAGGCCAGCCAACCAAACGATCGCCTGGCCATCAACCATCCTTTTGTTTTCTACAAAATCCTCAACAAATCCGGCCTCTGGTTCCAAACGATAGCGCTTGCCCTGCTCGATTACCTGCCCCCCTTGGGCGTCATGGGTGAGACTCGGCGCGACACCCAATGCGGTGAGCAGCTGCCACTCAAAGCGCCTGAGGACTGCCATGCGTGTGTCGACTGCAGCCAACCCAGAGATTAACGCTTCGTAGTGACCAAATAACTCAGACACCGCTTCTTGACGATCAATTAGGCACAACAGCAACTCGTTGGCGTAGAGGCCACACATCAGTGCCTCGCCATTGAGCATCACGCGATCTCCGAGTGCTTCAATATCGCGCACGGTCCCCATCTCGCCCTTTTGGACAAAACGGATCGATAAAGGCATGAATGGCTCGATCAAACCCCGCCAGGGTGATCGGTCAGACCGACCGCCTCTAGCCACCAGCCCAATGCGACCGTGGGTCCGGCTGAAACAGTCAATCAACAGGCTGGACTCTCGCCACGGTCTTCGATGCAACACGTAGCCGTCGATGGTTTCAATTGCAGCCATGGCTACTGGGCATAACCCAATTGATCGAGTTCACGCTCATCATCCATCCAGCCTGCACGCGTCTTGACATGCAAATCTAAATGCACGGGCTTATCCACCAATTGTTCAATCTTTAATCTGGCCTGCGTCCCCACGCGTTTGAGCACCGAGCCCTTTTGACCAATCACCATGCCTTTATGGCGGTCCTCACCCACAACGATCAATGCAGAAATCACGGCGCGCTTGGGCGAGTCATCATAGGCTTCAATCACCACCGTCAAGCCATAGGGGATTTCTTGATGCAATTGCAACATCAATTGCTCACGAATGATTTCAGCGACTAAAAACCGCACTGACCGGTCGGTGAATTGATCGGCTGGATAAACTGGCGCGCCCACCGGCAAGACAGCGAAGACCTCATCAAGCAAGGTGTTAATGCCACGCTTTGTTTTGGCGCTGAAATAGACCACCGCATCAAACGCGCACTGACCCATCAATTCTTTGGTTTTTTCGAGCAAGACCGATCGATCGCCCAGCTGATCAATTTTGTTAAAAGCTAGGATCTTCTTTGCATTGGTAAAACGCGACAGCTTGGCCAACACGCGCTCATCATCTGGCGTCCACCGGTTGGCATCCACCACCATGACGATGACATCGACATCGGAAAGACTCGCTGTGGCCACGCGATTCAATCGCTGATTCAAGGCGTGACTTTTTTCCGAGTGCAGGCCAGGCGTGTCAACAAACACGGCCTGACCTCTGTCTTCTGTGATCCAGCCCCGAATGGAGTGGCGAGTGGTTTGGGGTTTATGGGTCACAATGGCAACATCTTCGCCGATGAGCGCATTGATCAGCGTGGACTTGCCCACATTGGGGCGACCAATGAGTGCGACATAGCCGAAGTGTTGCTCTGTCATGGACTCGGTCATGTCTTATTGCCAGATAAAATCTGCTTCAACATCAAATCCGCGGCGATCTGCTCGGCTTTTCGCCGATTGGACGCGCGCGCTTTTGTGGGTGACCAAGGACCCTCGACAGAACAAGACACCACAAACTCTTTGGCATGGTCGGCACCGTGTTCTTCAAGCACTTGATATTCGGGCAATGAGACGCCTTGGCCTTGCAAATGCTCCTGTAACTTGGTCTTTGGATCTTTTAGGGTGTCTGCCGGTGGCAACTTGGCCAAGCGCGTGGCCAATAAATCAGACACCACCGCGTAGGCGCGGTCAAATCCAGCATCGAGATACACCGCACCAATGAGTGCCTCAACGACGTCGGCCAATATGGACTCACGACAGAACCCGCCGCTTTTTTTCTCCCCAATGCCGAGCTTGAGTGACTGGCTCAACTCCAGCTCCTTGGCAATTTCTGCCAATGTGGCATCTCGTACCAGCCGAGAGCGAAGTCGACTCAAGTCACCTTCCGTGGCATGCGGATGGGCTTTCCACAGCAGGTCAGCGGCGACCAAGTTCAACAAGCTATCCCCCAAAAACTCCAGCCGCTCATAGTGAGGAGCACCAAAACTTCGATGGGTGAGCGCCTGATGCAACAAGCGCTCATTGCCAAACACATGATCAATGCCGTCGATTCTATTCAATGGCTTTGCCAATGCGATCCCAGCCCACACAACCAATAGAACAATCCCAGTGCATCCAGATTCGAGTGGCTTTGCCCACCAGATTTTCCTCTGGCACAAAGTCCCACGCCCTAGAATCCAATGACTGGTCACGATTGTCACCTAAGACAAAATAATGGCCCTCAGGCACCGTCCACGTTTGCGTGGGTCGCCCAGGAGAGTCTGGATAGATCACGATCTGGTGATCCACATCGCCCAAACTCTCCTCGAATAGTTGTGGCCGGCGCCCGGGTGGGTTTCTATTGCGTCCCTCACCGATCCACATCCCCACCTGTTCTTGGGGCATTGGCTCACCATTAATGAAGACCACTTTGTTCCGGTAGGTCACCTCATCGCCCGGCAAACCCACCACACGTTTGATGTAATTGACGTCAGGATCCTCAGGGTATCGGAACACCACCACATCCCCTCGCTCAGGGTCACCCACCTCAAGAATTTTGGCGTTGCCCACCGGCAGACGCAGCCCATAGCTATATTTATTGACGACGATGAAATCGCCAATCAGCAGCGTAGGCATCATCGAACCCGAGGGAATCTTAAAAGGCTCAAAGACAAACGAGCGCACAGTGACCACAATGAACAACACCGGAAACAGTGAGCCCAGGGTGCCCAGCCAACGGACCAGTGATTTGTTCTCGGCCGTCTGGTCGAGCTTTAGCCAGACAAAGTAAGCCAGCCACATTAAACCGCTGGCCAACATCAGGCCGGTGAGTATCAGTGAATAGTTCATCTAAATCACCCGTTTTTTTGATTTTTTATTTGTCATTGTCTGTTCGCAACACCGCCAAAAAGGCTTCCTGTGGAATCTCAATGCGCCCCACCTGCTTCATGCGTCGCTTACCTGCTTTTTGTTTCTCTAAAAGCTTACGCTTTCTGGTCACATCACCGCCATAGCATTTGGCTGTCACATTTTTACGATAGGCCTTGACTGTGGAGCGCGCAATCACATGCGAACCAATGGCTGCTTGGATGGCGATATCAAACATCTGCCGTGGGATCAGCTCGCGCATCCGCTCAGCCAGTTCCCTGCCTCGACGGTCGGCCAAATCCCGATGCACAATCGAGCTTAGGGCATCGACCTTCTCGCCATTGATTAAGAGATCAAGACGGACAAAGGGACCTGCTTGATGGCGAACAAAATCATACTCGAATGAGGCAAAGCCTCGACTGCAGGATTTAAGGCGATCAAAAAAGTCCATCACCACCTCAGCCATGGGCAACTCATAGCTCAGCTGCACCTGACCGCCCAAAAAACGCATATCAGCTTGGTGGCCGCGTTTCTCCTCGCACAAGCCAATCACAGCCCCCACATAGTCTTGTGGAACCAAGATGTTGGCTCGAATGATGGGCTCCCGAATTTCTTTGATTTTATTGACCGGCGGTAAGCTCGCTGGGTTATCTAAGTAGGTGATCTCCCCATCGGTGAGCTCAAGTTCATAGATCACAGTGGGTGCTGTTGTGATCAAATCAAGATCGTATTCGCGCTCTAGGCGTTCTTGCACAATCTCCATGTGGAGCATGCCCAAAAACCCGCAGCGGAACCCAAAACCCAGCGCGACCGATGTCTCGGGTTCATAATTGAGCGCTGAGTCATTGAGCTGGAGTTTATCGAGCGCTTCTCTAAGATCGGGATAGTCGGATGAGTCCACAGGGAAGATGCCTGCAAACACTCTTGGCTGGAGCTTTTTGAAACCAGGCAAAGGTGATGAGGCAGGATGCGCAGTGGAAGTGATCGTATCGCCCACTGGCGCACCGTTGACTTCCTTGATGCCCGCAGCGACAAATCCAACCTGACCACAGCCCAGCGCTTGGCTCGGTGTCCGCTTGGGCGTAAAAATCCCGATCTGATCGGCTGGATGCTCCTCACCCGTGGACATGATGCGGATTTTCTCACCTTTTTTCAGCGTTCCGCTTTTGATGCGCACCAATGAATTGACGCCTAGGTAGTTGTCGAACCAAGAATCGATGATGAGTGCCTGCAGAGGCTCATTGGAAGCCTCTTTGGGGGGTGGAATGCGTTGCACAATCGCTTCAAGCACCGCCTCCACACCCAAGCCCGTTTTTGCACTGACCATCAAAGCATCGCTGGCATCAATCCCGATGATGTCTTCAATCTGATGTTGCACGCGCTCAGGTTCGGCCGCTGGCAAATCGATCTTGTTAATCACAGGTATCACTTCAAGACCTTGCTCAACGGCGGTGTAGCAGTTGGCCACGCTTTGGGCTTCTACCCCTTGGGCTGCATCCACGATCAACAAAGCACCTTCGCATGCAGCCAACGACCGAGAGACTTCATATGAAAAATCCACATGCCCTGGCGTGTCGATGAAATTGAGTTGGTAGGTCTCGCCATCACTGGCGGTGTAGTTGAGCGTGACGCTTTGTGCTTTGATGGTGATGCCTCGCTCACGCTCGATATCCATCGAGTCGAGCACCTGCTCGGCCATCTCACGTTCGGTCAAGCCCCCGCAGAGTTGAATGAATCGATCCGCCAAGGTGGACTTGCCATGATCTACGTGCGCAATGATGGAGAAGTTGCGGATCTTTTGTGTCTGACTCATGCAGTGTTGGGCCCATCTAAAGTGGCAGTGTTCTATTCAAAAAAGCCACCCAACCCACGGGTCGGGTGGCTCAGTGTTAGCCAATATTATAGGCCCTTTGTGTGAGCTACTCTTCCACCTCAGGGGTATAAGCAACAAAGGTGGTCGCGCCGTTGGGGCGCTGTAGCAATAAGGCCACAGGGCGACCAGGCTCAATGTCCTCAACAATGGCGTTGAAAGCATCCAGATCGGCGACCGACTGGTTATTGATCATCAAGATAACAAGACCTGCACGAATGCCCTGGCGATACGCTGAATCGCTCTCCACCCGGGTAATGACCACGCCACCTTCTGGATCGCCCAATTGACGCCGAGTGGCATCATCAGTGATGGGCTCAACCACCAAACCCAGTGCATTGGTGGGCTCGATGTCCACATCATCATCCTCAGCGGCTAAGAGCTCGGCCTCATCGAGTTGGCGAACCACCACCTCAAGTGTCTGACGATCGCCCCATCTAAAGATTTCAACCTCAGCGCGCTCACCCGGTGGCACCAAACCCACCAAGGGCGGTAACTCAGAAAACACATCGACTGGGCGGCCGTTGAACGATAAGATCACATCACCCACCTCAATGCCTGCCTCAGCAGCTGCGCTATCGGCCTCCACGCGATTGACTAGGGCGCCGGCTGGACGTTCCAGCCCGAGCGCATCGGCCTTCTCACGGGTGACCACTTCGATGCCCACACCCAAATAACCCCGAGAGACACGACCGGACTCAAGCAATTGCTCAATGGAGTTTTTCGCCACCTCGGTGGGTATAGAAAAAGATAGGCCGATGTTGCCCCCACTGGAGCTCAAAATCCAAGAGTTGATGCCCACCACGGTGCCATCGGTGCGAATCAGTGGACCACCCGAGTTGCCCCGATTGATGGCAACATCCGATTGGATAAAGGGCACGTATTGTTGTTGACCCTGCGACCGGCCTTTGGCACTCACAATGCCCGCGGTGACCGACTGCTCAAATTGGAAGGGTGATCCGATCGCTATCACCCATTCACCTTGGCGAAGCTCATCAGAATCCCCGAACTCCAGCGTGGGCAAGTCATCGGCATCAATTTGCAAAATGGCAATATCAGTCTGAGGGTCAGAACCAACCAGTGTTGCCTCAAACTCACGTCGATCGGCTAAGCGGACGATAATTTCATCGGCCTCATCAATCACGTGGTGATTGGTCACGATCAAGCCATCGGATTCGATGATGAAACCAGATCCACCCCCACGACGATCCGGCTCTCCCTGACGACCGCCCCCAAATGGAGAATCAAAAAAACGACGGAAAAACTCCGGCATGTCCTCAGGCATGCCTTCGGGCATATTGCCTTGGCGATTGGTCTCTTGCGGACGCTCGCCAAATCGAAGTGTTTCGATATTGACGACTGCCGGTATGGAATCTTCGACCAAATCAGTGAAGTCAACCGGCGTGGCCGCCTCTGAGGCAATCGTGAGCAAACCACCCAAGGTGAGAATAAAAGCAGCAACCCATGTCTTCATTTGCACGTTCATAGTCTCTCCAAATTGAGGATTTATTCTAGATGTTCCTGATTACAAGACCACGGAACAACGATGGGGTTCATTTTCTGAGTTCTCAAGGTCTCTCCAAGCTTCACCGCCAATGCACTCAAGACCAAAGCCAATCCCAACAACAGCCACTCACCCGATCCAGCAAAACTTGCGCCGAACAGGAACCCGCCTAAGAGCAGGGTGATCAAGAATACAGACAATGGCCAAGCGTACAGCCACAAAGAGCCTTTCAATAAATCGCGCGGCAAAACACCGACACGGACCGGCTGACCCACCTGCAATTCGGGCGCATCAGACACCGTCAACACCGCACCTTTGTTGTTGAACAATTTTGCAAAAACACCCGCCCCACAACCCTTGCCAGCCAAACACTGCGCGCAGCTTGTGGTGGCATCAAACTTAATTTGAGCCTGTCCTTGCCCGACCGCATGAACGCGGCCCAATTGCCAAAGATAAGTGCCTGCGGTGTGAGTTGCGGTGTTATCTAAATCAGGCTGGTGTTCGTGCATGGCTTTGACCACCCAGTTGCAACAGTCTCAGCGT
Organism: uncultured Wenzhouxiangella sp.; assembly: GCA_913057255.1. GTDB lineage: Bacteria > Pseudomonadota > Gammaproteobacteria > Xanthomonadales > Wenzhouxiangellaceae > Wenzhouxiangella. The sequence continues at coordinate 46,883 of CAJXNU010000001.1, read as the reverse complement.
CCACGACTGTTCGGCGCTGCCATAAACTGCCGCCCAACAAACTCAACGGTTTGAGCAGGCACCTGCCCCATGATGGTGAACTGTCGCTGACCCATCATGCCGGTGAACACGTGCACGGTGCCCATCGCATTGAGCCGGGCTTCAACAGCCTGCTCAGGCGCGTGGTCAATGTAGACTGAGAAACTCGTCAGCCCGTCGCTGAACAGCAAATGGTCAAAGGCAGAATCCAAATCACTGCGGCCATGGTCGGCATTAATCAATTGAAAGTGCGCTGGAACTTGCCTTGGGCCCCACAAAGGACGCAACAAGCCACTCATGCGAATGGCCTCTGGATTCTCTTCTGATTGACTCTGCGACCACTGCTGTTGTGCTGGAGCATCAAATACGCTGGCCGTTTGCGGCTCAAGATCACGGTCACTGATTGAGGCACCCAGATCGATGGTGACAAATACTTGCTCAGCCAACACCTGCCCTTTTGAATTGAGCATTCTTGATCGCAGTAACATGCCTGTTTGTTGTTCCAACCAAAGCTGTTGACCATAACGAAAACCGTCTCGTGGCCAAATATCGATTCGCTGGGCCTGATAACCCGCGATTCGCTCAACCCCGCCCAATCTCAGCTCATAGGCGGCATTGAGACCTGCCATTTGGTTGATGGGTTGATGAGGAATCAGGCGCTGTTGTAAATCTGAATAAAACCAATTCGAGCGGTTGCCCTGAATGGTGGATCGAAATTGATTGCCCTCACGGATCATTTCTTGTGGGGGACCATCGAGCGCGTACACACGCTCTCGAATGCCGTCATCGTCTACCCGACGAATCACTTCGAAAGATCCCATGCGACCGTCGCGGATCTGTATCAACGTCCCCCGATAATCCAGACTCTCAACCGCGAGGTTCATCCGGTCAAGCCACTGGTTCACAGTCAACTCCGATTCGTTGGCCCAAGCGGCCGGCATCGCCAGCAGCCATGCCGTCAAACAGAATCGAAAAGTTCTTGCCTGCATGTCGTTTCTCTACTGCCGTTGGTCAACGGGGCGATCATCACTTTGGACAGGGCGATCCTCTTTGCTCGGTGCTAAGCTCACCACCGGCCAGTAGGTCCCCACACCCGCCCCTCTGGCGGCTTGCTGATGCTGGAGCATCAAACGCTGCAGACGCTCCTGATCAGCAGAGGTTCTTCCACCCAAACCCACAGGGGTGGCAGGCTGTGTAAACACCCGATCCATCGGCGTGGTCTGACTGACAAAGCCCTGTTCCAGTTCACCGACGCTGGGGCCTGAGTTGTCTAATAGCGAACGGTTCATGCCCAACAAGGCCACCACCGCAACGCTGGCTGCAATCAAGCCACCCGCAACGGGTTTAAGAAATCGGTTTTGAGTAGGCATCTCCTCAAGCGGTGGCGAAGTCTCCAAAGCACGAGACACCCGCACGGAGAGATCATCTGCCACAAAGGCCTCTTTGCGCATGACTTGTCTGGTCAAGTGGTATCTGGACCAGCGGTTGGCAACGCTAGCGTGTTCAGTCAAACGCTTAATCACAAAGCGCTGTCGTGAGCGCTCGATTTCGCCATCGACAAAAGCCGATAGCTCCTCATCGAGTTCTGGGTTGGAATCTTTGGGTTGGGGGTTTTGAGTGGTCATGCTTGGGTCTCATCTAAGAGTGGGCGCAGCCTATCATCGATGGCTTCTCTTGCCCGGAATATACGAGATCGAACCGTCCCGATGGGACATTCCATTGCTTGAGCGATGTCTTCATAACTCATGCCTTCCATTTCTCGCAGAACAATGGCCGTTTTCAAATCTTCTGGCAATGCTTCGATTGCATCATGCACCGTTTGTTCAATCTCAGCTGTCAATAATTCGTGCTCGGGTGAAGCTGTTTCTTTAAGTCTGGAATCGACACTGTACTGCTCGGCATCGCTGGCATCCACATCCGATAGCGGCGGCCGGCGGCCCTGGGCCACCAGGTGATTTTTTGCCGTGTTGATCGCAATCCGATACATCCAAGTATAAAAAGCACTCTCACCACGAAATCGAGCCAGGGCATTGTAGGCTTTGATAAAAGCTTCCTGTGCCACATCCATTGCCTCTGCATGATCAGGTACATAGCGCATGATCAAGCTGATGATCTTGTGCTGATATTTTTTTACAAGCACATCGAAGGCGGTTTTATCGCCTTTTTGCACTCGCTCTACCAACAGTTGATCAGTTTCCCGCTCGCCCATCAGGGCCATCCTTGCTCCGTGATCGACGCTCGGCTACAGCTCTAGACCGCATTGCGCCCAATTAGTTTCAAGATCCTAGACAATCTGGTCCTTAAAGTGCGCCAAATCAGGCCAATTGCCTACATCCACGCGCTCTAGCTGACCACCATTGGTCTTGTCGATGCCATCGCCAAAGGATAGCATGCCAGCCCAGAATCGCCCGCTGAGCATGCGATAATATGGGCTGATGAATGATTTCGATAGGATTTAAGCCATGACTCAACCATCCAGTCAAAACACCGCCGGTCTTCTGCAAGCGCTGGGACTCAAAGCCACCAACCCAGGGGCCTGCTTTGGGCCCGGACAGTGGTCGGAGATCCAACAAGATCGACTGTTTGACTCCATTTGCCCTGCCACCGGTGAGGTGATCGCTCAGATCAGCTCGGCCACCGAGGCCGATTATGAGCGGGTCATCGAGACCGCACAAGATGCCGCATTGGCCTGGCGCCAAGTCACCGCGCCTGAGCGTGGCCATGCCATCCGCTTGGTCACCGATGCCTTGCGGGCAAATAAGGATGCGCTGGGGTCGTTGGTGGCGCTGGAAATGGGGAAAATCAAAGCCGAGGGAGATGGTGAGGTCCAGGAGATGATCGACATCGGTGATTTGGCTCTGGGCCAATCGCGGATGCTGTTTGGTAAAACCATGCATTCGGAAAGACCTGGCCATCGCATGTATGAGCAATGGCATCCACTGGGCGTGGTGGGCGTGATCACCGCATTCAACTTCCCGGTGGCGGTCTGGGCTTGGAATGCTTTGCTCTCGGCGATCTGTGGCAATGCCACGGTTTGGAAACCCAGTCCCAAAGGTGCTTTGTGCTGTTTGGCCGTACAAAATATCGTTAATGACGCACTCAAAGACGCGGATCTGCCCCCCATTTTTACCTCCTTTATGGAATCAGAGCACACGCTGGCTGAGCGCTTTGTAGACGATGAGCGCGTGGCGTTGATCTCATTTACAGGCTCGACAGCCATTGGACGAGCGGTGAGCCAACGCGTGGCCAAGCGCATGGGCAAGAGCCTGTTGGAGCTCGGCGGCAACAATGCCATCATCATTGATCCCACAGCCGATCTCGAACTGGCCATCCCTGCGGTGGTGTTTGGCGCCGTTGGCACGGCCGGCCAACGTTGCACAACCACACGCCGTTTATTTGTTCATGCCTCACTCATGGACACGGTGTGTGAGAAGCTGGTATCTGCCTACGCCCAAGTTCGCATTGGCGATCCCTTAAACCCCGAAACACTGATGGGCCCGTTGACCGATCAAGCCGCGCAAGATCGCTACCTCAACGCCGTCGAGCGCGCCAAGGCGTTGGGTGGTGAGGTGCTATGCGGCGGCGAGGTGATCGATGGACCGGGCTTTTATGTCAAGCCGACGATCATCAAGGCCAATAACGATTGGGACATCGTCCAGGAAGAGACCTTTGCACCCATCTTGTATGTGATGCCGTATGAGACCCTGCCTCAAGCCATGGAGATGCACAACAACGTCAAACAAGGCTTGTCGTCAGCCATTTTCACCACCGACATCCGCAACGCAGAGTATTTCCTATCGCATCTTGGATCGGACTGTGGCATCGCCAATGTCAACATCGGCACCTCAGGTGCTGAAATTGGTGGAGCCTTTGGTGGGGAGAAAGAAACCGGCGGTGGGCGCGAGTCAGGATCGGATGCCTGGCAAGCCTATATGCGTCGGCAAACCAACACCATCAACTACTCGCGTGAATTGCCGTTAGCGCAAGGCATTAAGTTCGAGTTTTGATGTATCACTGGCTGCGCCATGGTCTGTTCCGTCTTGAGCCAGAAAAAGCACATGACTTGGCCATGGCGAGCCTTGATGTTGGCGCTCGCTTCAATCTCTTAAAAACGCTCTACCCGCCACCCCAAGACTGCCCAGTCGACTGCATGGGCTTGCGCTTTAAAAACCCCGTGGGCTTGGCTGCGGGTTTGGATAAAGATGGTGACCACATCGATGCCTTGGGATCCCTTGGGTTTGGCTTCATTGAGGTGGGCACCGTCACGCCCAAACCCCAGCCAGGCAATGATCGACCCAGAATGTTCCGGCTGGCGTCTCATGGCGCCTTGATCAATCGCATGGGGTTTAATAACCAAGGCGTGGATCACTTGGTCGAGAATCTAAAAAAACGACGCTATACGGGCATTGTGGGCACCAATGTGGGCAAACAAAAAGACACACCCATTGATCAGGCGGCTTCAGACTATGCCATTTGCATTGAAAAAGTCTTTGATCATTGTGACTACATCACCATCAACATCTCCTCGCCCAACACTAAAAATTTGAGAGCACTGCAAGACCAAGGGCATTTGGCCGAACTGCTATCTGAACTGGTGGGCGTGCGAAACAGCTTGGCCGAAAAGCACCAAACCCAAAGACCCATGCTCATTAAGATCGCTCCAGATTGGGAAGAAGCGGCACTGATCCAAGCACTAGAAACCATTGGCGCTTCAGGCATAGACGGTTTGATCGCGACCAACACCACGCTGGACCGACAAGCCGTCAAAGACCACCCGCTGGCCCACGAGACTGGCGGACTGAGTGGACGACCGGTCACTCAAGCCTCAAACCATGTCTTGGCCATGGCCCGTCAGATTCTGGGGCCTGAGTTTCCTTTGGTGGGTGTGGGGGGCATTGCCTCAGGCGCTGATGCGGCCAAAAAACATCAACTGGGTGCTGACTTGGTCCAGATCTACACTGGCCTGATTTATGAAGGCCCAAAACTGATCAAAGAATGCGTTACCGCATGGCCCGAGACCCGCTGATTCACAACGCCGATCTATCGGCGCTTAGCACCTTCAGACTGCCTGCTCGGGCAGATCAATTGTTGAGCCTGTCGAGCCTTGAAGATCTAGAGCACAGCGCCCTACTTGACCCCAATTTGGTGATTCTCGGTGGTGGGTCCAACACCGTCTTTTTATCCGACTGGCCAGGGCTTGTTGTCATCAACCAGCTCAAAGGATTGAGCGTTCGCGATGAAGGCGATGAGGTGGTCATCTCGGTCGGTGCCGGTGAGTCATGGCATGGCTTGGTTCGGCATTGTCTTGATCAGGGTTGGTATGGCATTGAAAACCTGATCCTGATTCCAGGATCAGTTGGCGGTGCGCCCATTCAAAATATTGGGGCGTATGGCGTGGAGATCTCATCTGTGATTGAGCAGGTCATCTGCTGGGATCGCGTGACACGAGCGCTCAAACCATTTAGCCCTGAAGCCTGTCAATTTGCTTATCGAGATTCTGTTTTCAAACACATGCCTGATCATCGATACCTGATCACGCAGGTAGACCTTCGCCTCAGTAAAACGTTTACACCGCAAGCGAACTATCCGAGCCTCAAACAAGCGCTCGCCCAACAAAGCAGTCGGCAAGTGACTGCTGGCGATGTGACTGCTGATGATCTTGAGGCCACGGCCTCTGCTCGAGTGTTGGCGGCCACCATCATGCGCTTGAGAAGGCATCGCCTGCCCGATCCCAATCGAATCGCCAATGTGGGTAGTTTTTTTAAAAACCCCATCGTCACGTTCGAGCAAGCCAAAACACTGGCCGCCACCTTCCCACAACTGCCCCAGTGGCCGGTGAGCGATCCCAGTCGGGGCCAAGGTGTGAAACTCAGTGCCGCATGGATGATTGAGCATTTGGGCTTTAAAGGCAAACAAATTGGCGATGCGGCTGTTTATACTCACCATGCGCTGGTCTTGATCAATCAGGGGCATGCGAGCGCTGATGATCTGGAAGCCTTGATCAGCGAGATCACTGAGTCCGTATCGAATGCCTTTGGGGTGAGCTTGGTGCCGGAGCCTCAGCTGATCAAAGCCCCTGCATAAAAAATGGGCCCAGCAAAAGTGGGCCCATTCCTTGAAGATTGATTGTCGGCTGACAGCGGTTTGATTAGGCAGCCAACTCAGCCTGAAGCTTTTTCATGGCATTGGCTTCGAGCTGGCGAATGCGCTCAGCAGAGACATCGTACTTGTCGGCCAACTCTTGCAACGTGGCCTTTGGTTCCAACAGCCAGCGACTTTGAATGATGTCGCGAGCCCGATCGTCCAATTGGTCCAGACCATCAAACAACAGCTGATGGTGATGGTCTTCCCAATCTTGGGCTTCAATGGCCTCAGCTGGAGACACCGTGATGGCCTCAAGATAGGCAGCAGGCGCTACATAACTTGACTCATCATCATCCGAAGTCAGATCAAATCCAACATCTTGGCCGGCCAGTCGAGACTCCATCTCAGTGACCACCTCAGGCTTAACACCTAAGTCCTCGGCCACGCGGTTGACTTCGTCTTGATTCAACCAACCCAAACGCTTCTTCTGACGACGCAAGTTAAAAAACAGTTTGCGCTGTGCTTTTGTCGTGGCGACTTTGACAATCCGCCAGTTTTTCAGAATAAATTCGTGTATTTCGGCGCGGATCCAGTGCACGGCGAACGACACCAAACGGACACCTTGGTCTGGATCAAAGCGTTTGACCGCCTTCATCAAACCAATGTTGCCTTCTTGGATCAGATCACCCAGCGCCAGGCCGTAACCTGAATAGCCACGCGCCACGTGGACCACGAAGCGCAGGTGCGACATGACCATTAACCGAGCGGCATCCAGATCATCTTCTTCATGGAATCGGCGAGCCAACGCCTGTTCTTCTTCAAGGCTCAAGACAGGAATTCGATTGACTTCCTGAATATAGGCATCCAGCGACCCAGTGCCGGCGGGTGCCAACAAATGACTCGGAACCAGATTTGTGCCCATCAAATGCCTCCTTGTAAATTAAGGACAAACCGTCTGTGGTTGACAGACCATCTGAACCCTCTAATTTTACCACCCCTAAGGGACAATTCCAATGCCCCAAATTCAAGGTTTGGGGCCTGTTGCGCCCCATTTCAAGGGCCTGTGGCTTCCGTAGCCACAGTTCTTACCCAACCGGAGGCCAGCGCATGGGAGCCCACGCTGGCCCCCGCCTGGGGCCCTGTCTACAACAACTTACACAATCAGACCTCAATTTGGCGTCAAGGTTCCTGCCCAAACAGGCGATCGTGCAAATAAGCATGAATCAAGGCATTTAAATACGCACTCTGCTCCAAATTGGCCGCACCGCCGTGTCCGCCTTCAATGTTTTCGTAATAGAGCACATCATGGCCCTGCTCGACCATGCGAGCCACCATTTTTCGGGCATGCGCCGGGTGCACCCGATCATCCCGAGTCGAGGTGGTGAAAAAGGCTTTGGGATATTCGGCCTCAGCGGAGACATTTTGGTAGGGCGAATACTCACTGATGTAGGCCCAATCGGCTGGATCATCTGGATTACCGTATTCGGCCATCCAGCTGGCCCCAGCCAACAGTTTGTGGAAACGCTTCATATCCAACAATGGGACCTGGCAAACCACCGCATTGAATAGATCGGGACGCTGCACCATCACCGCACCCACCAACAAGCCACCGTTTGAGCCGCCTTGGATGCCAAGCTTCGATGGCTCAGTAATGCCCCGCTGGATCAAATCCTCAGACACCGCAATCAAATCATCAAACGCGCGCTGACGGTTTTCTTGCAACGCTGCCTGGTGCCAACGCGGGCCAAACTCACCCCCACCCCGAATATTGGCCAGCACAAACACGCCACCGCGAGATGTCCAACTCGAGCCAATGATGCCGGAATAAAATGGCGTTCTCGAAATCTCAAACCCACCATAGGCAGATAACAACGTCGGATAGGTTGTCCCGTCTTGGAAGCCTGCCGGCTTGACCACAAAATACGGAATCTTCTCACCATCGGCAGACACCGCCTCAAATTGACTCACGCTCATGCCATCGGCCTCAAAGCGGGCCGGTTCAGAGCGCACCAAGGTCTGCGTATTGGTCTTGGCATCGGCCTCATACAGCGACGAGGGGGTCAAAAAGCCGGTGTAGTTAAAGAAGAATTGATCGCTACGATCATCGGCCGTCACGATGCTCAGCGCACCCATCTCGGGGGCCTTGAGCGGGCTGCTTTGCCACTGGCCATCCACAAACTCAAAGCGCACCAGACGCGAGACCACGTTATCGAGCACATTGACAATCACCGTTTGATCGGTGGTGACCACTTGTGAGATCGAGCTTCTCGCGGTGGGCTGGAAGACCACTTGAGGAGTCACCTCGGTGGTTAAAAAGTCTTCCATCGGTGCCGCGATCAAAGCCCCTTGTGGGTAAGTTTGGCCGGCTTGTGCCCAATCCGATTTCAATTCAACCAACAGTTGACCATTGAGCAAACCCACCAGGCTGGCATCTTCTGGGATGTTCAACTGCTCAGTTTGGTCGTCTCGGTAGACATAGTAGAGCCGCGTAAAAAAGCTCGGTGACCGAACGATCAGATCATGATGCGCATCACCATCCCAGATACGAATACCTGAGACGGCCACGTCGGCCTGCTCGCCCTCGAAAATGGTTTTGGCCTCTTCAATGGGTGTGCCCCGCTCCCAGATCTGGACCAAGCGGGGATAACCCGAATCGGTCATCTGTGCATCGGTAAACGCAGGCCCCAAAAAGACCGAATCCAAATCCCGCCAGCCTAGGCGAGACTTTGACTCGGGCACCACAAAACCGTCTTCGACAAACTCGCGACGCTCGAGATCAAATTCGCGACGCACGGCTGCATCGGCCCCACCAATGGAGAGCCCAACAATACAGCGATCATAGTCAGGATAACGGCAGCTCGAGCCAGCCCAGACCCAGTTTTCATCTTCCGCATTGGCCAAGGCATCGACATCTAGGAGCACATCCCAATCGGGATCCGATGCGCGGTAATTGGGCAGACTGGTTTTTCGCCAAATGCCACGGACGTGTTCGGCATCGCGCCAGAAGTTATAGACTTCGCCCCCCCGAAGTGCGGGATAAGCGATCCGATCATCTGAGGTTAAGATCTCTAGGTTTCTGTCTCGAAATGTCTCAAACAAAGGATGCGCTTTGATATAGCCCTCAGAGCGTTCGTTTTGCTCTCTGGCCCACGCCAAAGCCTCCTCTCCTTCCACCACCTCAAGCCACAAATACGGGTCTTGTGCTGTCATTTGAGACTCCTCAACCGCCATGGACGCCAAAGGCGTCAGCAGCGCGGCGAGCCCCAAACCCATCAATCGCTTGTTCATTCATCTAGATCCTCTTGTCTCTGGTGAACCCACGCACGGCTCGAAGCCGGCAATGTCTGTCTAAAAACGCTATGATGCTACCACCTTTTTATCCATAGATAGACCAAAGCCCTCACAGATGATTGATGAGCACAGCTAAACGCCAAATCCAGCCCCCTGGTCCAGCCCGTTGGCCTGGGCTGATGTTCGCTTTAATCCTGGCGCTGGCTGCCACGGGCGTGGCCGCGCTGTTTGAATCACTGCCAGCACCCATCGGGCCGATCCCAGTCAGTGCCATGTTGGTCGCGATTATTGCGGGGCTTTTTCTGGGCCGGTATGCTCGCGCCACTGCACCCCTAGAGGCGGGCTTAGCGCTCGCCAAAGGCCCCATATTAAAAACCGCCGTGGCTTTGGTCGGGGTTCGGCTAAGCCTCACTGAGCTGATCAACACCGGGGGTCAAGCCCTACCCTTAGTGATTTTGATGATCTTCACTGGACTGGGGTTGGTGTTGGTCTTGGGACGACTCTTCGGTGTGGCTCCTCGTTTGACCATTTTGTTGGCCGCTGGTACCTCGATCTGTGGCGCCTCTGCAATCGCTGCCGCCTCGCCTGCTCTGAAAGCGCATCATGAAGAGACCTGTTATGCGATCGCCTGCATTGGCGTGTTGGGGTTGATCGCCATTTTGCTCTATCCATTGATCTTGCAACACACTTTGCTCGACCCCAATCTTATTGGCTTGGCTTTAGGCACGGTCATCCATGATACGGCTCAAGTCACCGCGGCGGCCGTCTATCATCAGCAGCTTTGGCCCAATAATCAAACCCTCGACAGCGCGACCGTGGCCAAACTGATGCGAAACTCCACCATGCTGGTGGTGATCCCCGCGCTGGTCTTTTTCTACAACCGAGCGCAACGACGCGATCATCCCGAAATGGCGAGCTCTGTCCCATTTCCCTGGTTTATCGTGGCCTTTTTGGCGCTATCGCTTGTCAGGACCCTCGGCGATGGTTTGGTCTCCACACTCAACACCGATTGGTTAAATGCCGCATGGACATCAATCATCGCGCTGGCTTATCAAATGAGCCTCCTAGGCTTTGCCATGGCCATGTCGGCTTTGGCCATGAGCGTCTCGCCCAGTGAAGTCAAATCATTGGGCCCTCGAGGATTTATTGTGGCGGCCGTGGCCACATTGGCCATGCTGGCTCTAGCCTTGCTATGGCTGTCATAAGCGCCTCGGCTTTTTCGCCGGCGACCGTTGGCAATGTCGCGGTGGGCTTTGATCTCATCGGGCATTGCATCGCAGGCATCGGTGATCGAGTTACCGCCCAAGCCAGACCTCGCCAGTCGACATCACCGCGTGCAAAAGTGGTCGCCATATCAGGCGTCGTCACCGATCTGCCGACTGCCACGGATGCCAACACCGCATCCAGAGCGGTGCAAGGCTTACTCGATGCGGCCCGCCCCGATTTTGATGTGCATTTGAGCATTGACAAAGGCATCCCGCTGGGCTCTGGCCTGGGTGGGTCGGCCGCCAGCGCGACCGCTGCCGTGGTGGCGGCCAACGCGCTACTTAATCAACCCCTTGCACATACCGACCTTTATCCCTACGCGATGAGGGGCGAGGCCATTGCCAGTGGGGCCAACGTGGGCGATAACGTTGGGCCTCAACTCATGGGTGGTTTGGTCTTGGCCACATCAACACGTCTGATCCCTCTGCCAGTACCCAACGGACTCACCGCTTTGGTGGTCCATTCCAACCAAACCATTCTGACCCAAGCCACTCGCTCTGATCTAGAAGCGCCGTTTGCGCTTTCATCCATCACCCAACAACAAGCGGGCTTGGCTCAACTCTTGATTGGCTTGTATGAGAATCAAACCGATCTCTTGGCTGAGGGCTTAACGGACTGCTTGATTGAACCCAGACGCAAGCATTTTATTCAAGGCTTCGATGAGGCCATGGAGGCAGCCAAAGGCGCTGGCGCACTGGGTGGGTCGATCTCAGGTGCAGGCCCCAGTGTATTTGCTTGGTTTGATGATGCCACTAAAGCCCGTCGAGCCGCCCCTGACGTGGTTCGAGCATTTGAACAATACGGTCTAACGACCCGTCACTTCATCAGCCCAGTGGATGTGCCCGGTGCCTCAGTGATTGATCAAGCAATGGACTGAGCACCAAAGCACTTAGTCGGCATCTAGGTCAGTGGCAAAGAGCATGTTGATGTCTCTAAATGCCTTGAACTCCAAATGGTTGTTGCTTGGGTCTTTCACAAACATCGTGGCTTGCTCGCCGCGTTTGCCCTCGAAACGAATGTAGGGCTCGATCACAAACTCAACGCCATGGGCTTTAAACCGCTCGGCCATGGCATGAAACGCATCCCACTCTAAGATGGGGCCAAAGTGGCCGGCGGGGACTGCATGCGCGTCGACTTCATTGGTCGCCATGGTTGGATGGTCTTCAGGTTCGACCATATGCAGCACCAACTGATGCCCAAAAAAGTCTAAGTCAACCCAGCGCGTGTCGCTCCGCCCCACTGGGCATTCCATCACATCCCGATAGAATGCAAAGGTCTCATCTAAATCGGTGACCGGCAGCGCCAAATGAAACCGCGGGAACGGTGTGGTCGGTATCGAGGCAGACTGTGTCATTGGCATTATCCAAAGATTTTTAACAAGCGGGTTTTAAAGTCGCTGTACGGCGCAAAGCGAATCCAGATTTCTGGGAAGCGACCTCGATGCATCACGGCTTTTAGGTGGCTCAATTGATCAAACCCGGCTTGGCCATGGTATTGACCCATCCCACTGTTTCCAACACCACCAAAGGGGAGATCGGGCACCAACATAAACATCAAGACATCATTGATGCACACATTGCCCGTGGAGATGTGATCCAAAAAGTGTTTTTCATGACTGGCATTGCCGGTAAATAAGTAGGCAGCCAAGGGTTTGTCTCCGGCTTTGATGTGATCAACCGCGGCCTCGATGTTGGCCACTTCGATCATCGGTAAGATCGGACCAAAGATCTCTTCTCGCATGCACTCAGCATCGGATTTGAGATCAGTTAAGACGGTGGGCTCAATCTTCAATATCGACCGATCGCTCGCCCCACCAATCGCCACCTGCCCCTCATCGACATAAGCCAACAATCGATCGAAGTGGCGTTCATTGATGATCTTGCAATAATCGGCACTGGCCAATCGGTCTGTCCCATACATGCGATCAAGCTCGGACTTGAGCGCCTCGATCAAGGGCGCTTTTTGTTTCGGTGTCACCAACACATAATCGGGTGCAATGCAGGTCTGGCCAGCGTTGAGACACTTGCCCCATATGATCCGCCTGGCGGCCGATTTCAGATCGGCTGAGTCATCGACCACACAGGGGCTTTTACCACCCAGCTCCAGAGTCACTGGCGTCAAATGCTCAGAGGCAGCCCGCATGACCACGCGTCCGACTGCTGAACCACCGGTGTAGAAAATATGATCGAACTTTTCTGCCAACAGCGCGGTGGTTTCTTCAACCGCACCTTCGACCACTCGGTAGGCGCGCTCATCGAGATAAGCAGGCACGAGGCTCGCCACCAAATGCGCGGTTTTTGTTGCCACCTCAGAGGGCTTTAATACCGCGCAGTTACCGGCTGCAATGGCCGGAATCAGCGGACCTAGAATCAACTGGATGGGATAGTTCCATGCACCGATGATCAACACCACGCCAGCCGGTTCTGGGACGACAAAGCTTTTGCCTGGCTGACCGGCCAGCGGCGTTCTCACCCGCCGGGGCTTGGCCCATTTCTTTAAGTTCTTGCGAGCGTATTTGATCTCACTGTAGAGGAGCGCCAACTCGCCCAGAAACACTTCTTGTTTGGGCTTGGCCAAATCATGACCCAAGGCCTCAGCGATTTGGTCTTCATGGTCTTCCAGCAGGGCATTGAGTCTGGCCAGCTGCTGATCGCGCCAAGCCAAATCTCGTGTGAGACCCGAGTCAAAAGTGGCACGCAACTCGGCAATCAAATTTGGATATTGGCTGGGTTCTATCGGCATTGTGGCATTCATAGGCAGCAATCTTTTTTAAATGAGACAGGCCACGCGCGTGCCTTGATCAATGGCACGCTTGGCATCGAGTTCAGCCGCGACGTCGGCTCCACCAATCAGGTGGGTAGACAGGCCTTTTTCTTGTAGCGGCGCCAGCAAGGACTGATCAGAGATCTGACCGGCACAAATCACCACGTGATCCACATCCAAGACTTGAGTCTTTTCGTCTTTGGTGATGTGCAAACCTTGGTCATCAATCTTGTCATAACTGACTCCCGACCACAAATGCACGCCATGGCCTTTTAAGCTCGTGCGGTGAATCCAACCCGTGGTTTTCCCCAATGAGGCACCCAGCTTGGTCTTTTTCCGTTGTAGCAACCATATCTCTCTTGCTGATTGCCCAAAATCAGGTTTGAGGCCCTCCACACCGCCGCGTCTGGCGAGCGTGGTATCCACGCCCCAAGTCTTAAAAAATGCATCCGGTGTGGGCTCATTGGGATCTGGGCTCTCGGGCACATCGGCGTGGAGTAAAAATTCGCTGACATCAAAGCCAATGCCACCGGCACCCACCACGGCCACTTTTTTCCCAACCTCAACGCGCCCTTCCAATACATCGATATAGCTCATCACCTTGGGATGGTCTTGCCCATCAATCTTTGGATCTCTCGGGATCACACCGGTGGCCAAAATCACCTCATCGAAATCATCGCGGGTCCACTCATCGGGCTCTACGCGCTTTCCTAAGTGAACGTCCACCTGGTGAAGCTCAAGCTGTTTTTGGAAATAACGCAGCGTCTCAACAAACTCTTCCTTACCTGGAATGCGCTTGGCCAAATTAAACTGCCCCCCAATTTGTGGGGCTTGGTCAAACAAGCTCACGCGATGGCCTCTTTTGGCGGCCGTTGTCGCCGCTGCCAAACCGGCAGGACCTGCACCAATCACCGCCACGCGTTTGGGCGCGCTTGTTTTGGTGATGACCAACTCAGTCTCATGCCCGGCACGGGGATTGACCAAACACGAGGCCACTTTGCCTTGGAAGACATGATCCAAACAGGCTTGATTACAGCCGATGCAGGTGTTGATCTCATCGACTCGATTGTCTTTGGCTTTCACGACCCAATCGGGGTCTGCCAGAAAAGGACGTGCCATCGAGACCATGTCGGCATCCCCCTCAGCCAAGACCGCTTCAGCAGTCTCTGGCATATTGATGCGGTTGGTTGTCACCAATGGGATCGATACCGCCCCTTTGAGCTTTCGAGTCACCCAAGTAAAGGCTGCACGTGGCACAGAGGTGGCGATGGTGGGAATGCGCGTCTCATGCCAGCCAATGCCGGTATTGATGATGGTAGCCCCGGCTGCCTCGATGGCTTGACCCAAAGAGACCACCTCTTCCCAGGTGTTCCCATCGGCGAGCATATCCAGCATCGAGAGTCGATAAATGATGATGAACTCATTGCCCACGGCTTGACGGGTGCGTTTAACAATCTCCACTGGCAAGCGCATGCGATTTTCCCAACTGCCACCCCATTGATCCGATCGTTTGTTGGTCCGCGGGACCAAAAACTGATTGATGAAGTAGCCCTCAGAGCCCATGACTTCGACGCCGTCATAACCGGCTTTTTGGGCCAGACGGGCACAGCGCACAAAATCTTTGATTTGTCTCTCAATGCCTTTGGCCGATAGCGCTTTCGGTTTAAACGGGGTAATGGGCGATTGAATCGCCGATGGCGCCACGGAAAATGGGTGATAAGCGTAGCGACCTGCATGCAAGATTTGCATGCAGATGCGGCCATTGGCCTCATGCACAGCACGGGTCAGTGACTGATGGCGCTTCACCTCCCACGCATTGGTTAGCTTGGATGCCAACGGGCCCAAAGACCCGCGACGATTGGGGGCTATGCCACCGGTGACCATCAGACCCACGCCCCCACGGGCACGCTCCACAAAATAGGCAGTGAGTTTGGGCCAATTCCAAACCCGGTCTTCCAGACCGGTGTGCATCGAGCCCATCAACACACGGTTGGGCAGGGTCGTAAACCCCAGATCCAATGGCTCAAATAAATGGGGATAGTGCGTCTGGGGTGCTGTCACGTGGATTGGCCCTGCTGGTCAGAATCTAGCACCTATTATGCAGGGTTTTGGGGGCTTGAGGGGGCCTCAGGCGCGCGGATTGAAATCGGACAGAGTAGCCAGCGCCTCGTAGTGACTTTTTTCCTCAGCACTCAAATTGGGTGGCAGCTTAATGCGCAAAACAACAAAGGCATCACCGAGGGGATGTTGGCCATGGGCCGGCAAGCCACGGCCTTTGAGTCGCAGGCGCTGATGACTCGAGGAACTCGGCGGGATCTTGATCGAGACATTGCCTTTGGGGGTGGGCACTTCAAGCTCTGCCCCCAAAGCGGCTTCAGAAGGCGTGATGGGACACTCGATTAAGACATTGCGCCCATCGAGTTTAAAACGCGGATGGGGCTTTATGGAGATATCCAAATACAAATGGCCAGCGGGCCCACCGCCCGTGCCAGGCTCGCCCTGCCCCGACAAACGAATGCGTTGGCCATCACCCACACCAGCTGGAATTTTGACGTTTAAGGTTTTGCCACCAACGGCAATGCGCTCGCTTCCCCCTCGAAAGACCGTCTCCAAGTCCACGGTCACTTTGGCTTGTAAATCCCGCCCAGCTTGAGCAAACGGCGCACCTTGTTGATAAGCGCCTCGGGCTTGATGGCCACGCTGCCCGCCAAGCCCACCAAATAACATGTCAAAAAAATCCCCAAAGCCAGAGACGCCGGCACCATCAAAGCCACCGCCCATGTCGCCCGACCAGCCCGGCGGGGGTTGGAACTGATCACCTGGCCGCCAGCCAGACCGGCGAAGCTCATCGTATTGGCGGCGTTTGGCTGGGTCTTTCAGGGCCTCATAGGCCTCACCGATCTCTTTAAAGTGTGCTTCGGCATCGCTCTCTTCGCTGACATCTGGATGATATTTGCGCGCCAAACGGCGGTAGGCTTTTTTGATGTCATCTTGACTGGCGTCTTCTGCCACACCCAAGATGCTGTAGTAATCCTTGAATTCTGTCACGCCCAAAGCCTCCTTCAAGATTCACCAATATGAGGCTGATGACGGTCAATCTCAAGGGTTTTGATCAATTCCTTAGATCAGACCGGTACGGATCGGCCATTGCCGATGCGCCTAAGACTATATAAAATTATAGTATGCCTTTACCCGCCTACGCAGAACTCCAAGCACGAAGCGCTTTTAGCTTCCGAGACTCAGTGGCCGAGCCTCAAGCCTTGGTCCATCAGGCCCATGCGCTGGGCTATCAAGCCTTGGCCATCACCGATGAGATGAGTCTGGCTGGCGTGGTCAGGGCCCATGAAGCGGCCGAGGAGGTTGGGCTGCATTTAATCATTGGCAGCACCTGCCATTGTCAAGATGAGGCACTGCCGGCCCCATTGGATTTGGTGTTTTTGGCCCCCAACCAAGCAGCCTATGCCCAACTGTGCCAGCTCATCACACAGGCCAGACGACGAGCAGACAAAGGTGATTACCGAGTGACACTGGCCGACTTAGCAGGTGACTTATCTGCTCTGCTGGTGATCTGGAAGCCATCTTATGACCTACCCAAAGACCACTTAGTCATCCTGGCTGACTGGTTACAAGTACATTTCCAAGACCGACTGTGGCTGGGTGCCACACGGCTATTGCAACCAACCGACGCCGGTTGGTTTGCTACTCTCGATTGGCTTGGCCAGAGACAGGGCTTACCCATCGTGGCCTGTGGCGATGTGCGCATGGTCTCGCGTGATCAAAAGCCCTTATTGGATGTGATGTGCGCGCTTAAACACCACTGCACCATCGATGAATGTGGACTGATGTTAGAGGCCAATGCAGAAAAGCATTTACGCCCCCTGACCACCTTAGAAAAACTCTACCCTCGTGCCTGGCTAGATGAAACCATCCAGATCGCCAATCAGTGTCGGTTCTCGATGCGCCAGCTTTCCTATCGCTACCCCAAAGAATTGGTGCCCGCACACCGCAGCGCCAGTGAACATTTAAAAGCGCTGACTGAGCGTGGATTGATCCAGCGCTATGGCACCGACATTCCTGAATCGGTCAGGCGATTGGTGGCTCATGAGCTGGCATTGATTGAACAAATGCAAGTGGAGGCCTTTTTCTTGACTGTCCATGACTTGGTTTCGTTTGCCAAAGCTCGGGGTATTTTGTGTCAAGGCCGAGGGTCTGCCGCCAATTCAGCGGTGTGTTATTGCCTACAGATCACCGAAGTTGATCCAGCCAAACAATCGCTTTTGTTTGAGCGGTTCTTATCCAAAGAGCGCAACGAGCCACCGGACATTGATGTGGACTTTGAACACGAACGCCGTGAAGAGGTGCTGCAATACATCTATCAGAAATACGGCCGCGAACGCGCCGCTTTGGCCGCCACCGTCATCAGCTATCGACCCAAAAGCGCACTCAAAGATGTTGGCCGTGCGTTGGGGTTTGAAGCAGAGACCTGCCATGCACTGACTCGTTCGCTGGCTTGGTGGGACACGCCCGAGCAGTGGTCTGAGCGACTCCTAGCTGCTGGCATCGATCCCAATGACTCAAGAGCACAATGGTTGCTTGAGTTAACCAAACAACTCATCGGACTGCCGAGGCATTTATCGCAGCATGTCGGCGGCATGGTCATTTCAGACCAACCCCTATATGAACTGGTGCCGGTTGAAAATGCAGCCATGAAAGACCGCACCATCATTCAATGGGACAAGGATGATCTAGAAACATTGGGGTTATTAAAAGTGGATTGCCTGGCTTTGGGCATGCTAACGGTCCTTCGCAAAGCCCTCCATAGCCTTGATCCATCAATGTGCTTAGCGGATATCCCCAAAGAAGACCCGGCCACTTATGACATGTTGTGCAAAGCCGATGCCGTGGGGGTCTTTCAAGTCGAATCACGGGCGCAGATGGCGATGTTGCCGCGCCTCAAACCGCGGTGTTTTTATGATCTGGTGGTTGAGATCGCTTTGGTTAGACCTGGCCCAATTCAAGGTGACATGGTTCATCCTTATTTAAAAAGGCGGCAAGACCCAACGCAGATCAATGACACCGACCCGAAGCTTGCCAATGTATTAAAACGAACGCTCGGCGTGCCCATCTTCCAAGAGCAGGTGATGCAAATTGCCATGGTGGCTGCGGATTTCACACCCGGCCAGGCCGATCAGCTGCGTCGTGCGATGGCCGCTTGGAAACGTCGAGGGGGCTTGGCCCCTTTTCGCGAGTCGTTGATCACGGGCATGCTCAATAATGGATATTCAAAAGCCTTTGCTGAGAAAATTTATGGGCAGATTGAAGGATTCGGGGATTATGGATTCCCAGAGTCACATGCGGCGAGTTTTGCCATACTGACCTACTTCTCAGCTTGGCTTAAATGTCATCATCCCGCTGCCTTCACGACTGCCCTATTGAACTCACAGCCCATGGGTTTTTATGCGCCCGCTCAACTGATTCAAGATGCCAAGCGCCATGGGGTGGTGATTTTGCCAGTGGATATACATGAAAGCCTTTGGGATACCCAGTGGTTTATTGGAGGACACAACACGCCACACATTCGCCTAGGCTTTAATCAAGTCAAAGGCTTGTCCCAAAAAACCATCATCCGCTGTTTGGCTGCTCGCGAGCAGCAGCGATTTATGTCGATAGACGATCTCACCCAGCGCGTGGCATTACCACGCCATGAGCTGAAATGCCTAACGCAGTCGGGCGCTTTGTCCGGATTGACCCCAGACCGCCGAGAAGCCCATTGGCAAGCCCTAGCCAGTCACGTTCAGGGTGACCTGCTGGCTCATGCACCCATTAAAGAATCTAAAGCTCAGCTCAAAAAAACCCCAGCCAGCCAGTTGTTGCTAGAAGACTATGCCACTTTGGGCTATAGCCTCTCACAACACCCCATTGAATATCTCCGACCCTTTGGTACACGCCATCTCAAAAGTGCCGATCAATTGTCCTCTTTGCCCAACTCGCCTCATCAAACCATTGAAGTCATGGGCTTGGTGACCCATCGACAACGGCCAGGCACCGCCTCAGGCGTGATCTTTGTCTCCTTAGAAGATGAAACAGGCTTGATCAATGTCATTGTCTGGCCAAAGATTGCCCTACGTGACCGAGAGGCTTTATTGCAAAGCCAAATCTTGAGAGTCCGCGGGCAGTTACAACACAGAGATGGGAGCATCCACATCATTGCTCAATCGATTGCCTCTGAAGACCAGCGGTTGGCCATGCTGCTTAGACAAAGCCACTGAGCGAGCGGACTGTGATGGATGGTTTTTATTTTTGGCCGCGCCAGGGACGCATCACGCCTTCTTGTGCCACCGATGCCACCAACACGCCTTGCTGATCAAAGATTTGACCTCGAACAAACCCGCGTCCACCCGCACTGGTGGGGCTATCACAGGCATACAGCAACCATTCATCGACGCGAAAGGGGCGGTGAAACCAAATGGCGTGATCTAGACTCGCCAATTGCACTGTCCGCTGAATGAAATCCAGCTCATGAGGCAGAGTCGCTGTTCCTAAGAGCTCATAGTCTGAGACATAGGCCAACAAACTTTGGTGGAGCTTGGGATCATCGGGGAGCGATTCCCACGCACGCATCCAGATATGTTTGACCGGCTCACGCGCCGATGGATCCATGAACTTAGGTCTCTCCACCGGCCGAAATTCAAAGGGTCTTCGATGCGCCAGTAAGCGCTGCATCTTCTCTGGCACCTTATCGGCCACTGACTGGTGCAGATCAAAGGTATCGGTGAGACCCTCTGGGCCTGGAACCTCGGGTGCGCTCACCTGATGGGATTGACCCTCTTCGTGCAGGTGGAAAGAGGCGGCCATGTTCAATATGGGGCGACCCCGCTGCAGTGCCACGATGCGTCGATTGGCATAACTTTGTCCATCCCGAGCCCTTTCTACTTGGTAGACCACGGGTCGGTCCACATCACCCGCTCTTAAAAAGTAAGCGTGCAGCGAATGCGCTAGGTGATCTTCAGAGACCGTTTTTTGTGCCGCCGCCAAGGCCTGTCCCACAATCTGCCCACCAAAGACGCGGGTCGAGCCAATGTCGTGGCTGGGTCCTTGGAACAGCAGGTCATCGATGAGATCCAGCTCTAACAGATCAATGACCTCTTTTAATGCACTAGACATTGCTACCCTCTCTCGCATTCATTGACTGGCATTTCCTTTTTCTAACATGCCGATCGATCTCAATTGACTTGACTGCTGGCTGCCTCTTTGACTCGGCGCTGAGCTTTTTTAATGCCACGCATCAAAAACTTGAAGTAGAGCTCAGGCGCCCAGCGTTTCAATCGCCACAACCATTTCGTTTGCGGATGTGTGAGCAATAGAAACTTTGGCTTGAGCACCGCTTGATAAACCACTTCGGCCACATCATCGGCGCTCACGCCAGATGTTTCCATCCACCGCTTGACGCGTTTTTCATATCCATCGTGATTGGCGCGCATCGTCTCGGTTAGACGCGTTTTAACAAATGCAGGACAAAGTGCTGAGACTTCAATTCCAGCCGAGGTGACCTCAGCCCGAAGCATCTCAGACATGGCAATCACGCCCGCTTTGGCCGTGCCATAGGCATTGATCTCGGGTGCCCCTGCCAAGCCTGCCATCGAGGCCACGTTGATGATGTGTCCACTGCCTTGCTGGCGGAAAGTGGGCAGTATGGCCTGGCAACCCAACATCACCCCGAATAAGTCGATCTCCATCACCCAGCGCCAATCCTCCAATGAGGTATCCTCTAGGCGACCAGCCGCTGCGACGCCGGCGTTGTTGATCAAGACATCCACTCGACCTAAGCGCTCCATGGATTGTTGGATGGCCCCGGCCCAATCGGCCTCAGAGGTCACATCCATCACCAGCGGCATCACCCGTGAACCAAGCGAGTCTGCCAAGGCTTGAATCCGGTCTTCGGCCACATCGCAGGCGATGATCTCAGCACCGGCTCGATGAAAGCGACGCGCCATTGCCTCACCCAACCCAGCCCCAGCACCGGTGATCATGACCACTTGATTGGCTCGAATGTCAGACGATGACATTGGATGCTCTCCTTATCGATTGGATAGATAGTGCACAGTGTGCCATGAATGACACCCAATTGGCTCACTCAGCGGCGATTGTGGATTGTGGATTTTGGCGATCGTGGCGATCGACTGACCTCATTCCAGTGCCTGCGCGCAATCAATGCAGGTCAGCACCGCGGGGTCGGCAGTCAGCCGAGCCACGGAAATGTCCTCTCCGCAGGTGCCGCAAGTACCAAAATCACCTTGCTCGATGCGAGTCAGCGCTTTTTTTAGCTCGTTGACTTGGACCTGTCGCCGCGCTTCACCGACCTTGGCCATGGCTTGGCTTTGCATCGCATCCATCCGACTCAGACGGCCCTGCCGTGTTTGATCAAGCTCCACCGGTCGCGCGGCCTCCTGGCTACTGACTGCGAGGCTCTCTAACTCCCTCAATATCAACTGGATGCGTTCTTTGAATTGATCTAAATCTAATGCCGTCACTTGTCTTTTCTCCGGACTGGAGGCTATGCTCTGCCTAGCCCCTTGATACTGGATAGCCCATTGGTCACCCGCAAACGCGCACCAACAAAAGAGATCTTCAGTTGGGCGATGTTTGACTTCGCCAACCAAGCCTACACGCTACTGATTATCACGGTAATCTTTGGCGATGTATTCACCCGCCTGATTGTTGGGCCCGACGTCGGCCAAATCGATCAATATCGCCATGGGAATTTATTGTGGTCGATTGCACTGGCCGCCAGTTATGCCCTCGTTGTTCTCACCAACCCGATGGCAGGCGCCGTGATGGACACCACCCGCTTGAGAAAAACCTTTTTGTTCGCAAGCTATATCGCATGCGTGGTGACCACTGCCTGCCTGTGGTTGATTGAACCTGGCTGGATTGTTTGGGGGATGGTCTTGATCATTGCCTCAAACTATTTTTATGCCATGGGTGAGTCGTTTGTCGCAAGCTTCCTTCCCGGGCTTGGCCCGCGAGAGGACTTGGGTTGGATTTCGGGGTTTGGTTGGGGGTTGGGGTATGTGGGTGGTTTGGTGGCCACCATTTTTGCCCTCCTGTTTCTAGGCGAGGTCAGCGAAGCCAACTTTGAACGCATTCGCTGGGTTGGGCCCTTCGCGGCTGCTTTTTTCTTGCTTGCGGCACTCCCTACCTTTTTGTATGTCAAAGACAGAAGCCGCATTCGTCCCAAAGCCAGCGGCCAGAGCTATCTTCAGCTGGGCTGGCAGAGAATACGACAAACCCATCAAGCGCTTCGGGATTTTGATGACCTAAAACGCCTCATGGGTTCGATCTTTTTTATGATGGCCGGGCTCTACATTGTGATCAGTTTTGCGTTTATTTATGGGGCACAAGTCATCGGATGGGATGAGTCGGTTCGTGTGATCATGTTTGTCACTGTCCAACTCTCTGCCACCTTGGGCGCCTTCTTCTTAGGCTGGGCCCATGGGCCGTGGGGCGCTAAACGGACCTATCTCATCACGCTCATCTTGTGGCTATTGGCCATCGCCGCCATTTGGCAGACCCCTGCCCTCACTGACCTGCTCAATGCCCTCTTTGGACTCACCATCGAGGCGCAGTATGTGTTTTTATTTGCTGGCCTGCTGGCAGGCCTTAGCTTAGGCGCGTCTCAGTCGGCGGGGCGCGCCCTGGTCGGCGCGATGACACCGCGCTCCAAAGCGGCTGAGTTTTTTGGTTACTGGGGCACGGTCTCAAAGGCCGCAGCCATCCTGGGAATTCTGGGTCTGGGCTTCTT
Source organism: uncultured Wenzhouxiangella sp. (assembly GCA_913057255.1). Lineage (GTDB taxonomy): Bacteria > Pseudomonadota > Gammaproteobacteria > Xanthomonadales > Wenzhouxiangellaceae > Wenzhouxiangella. The sequence goes on along the minus strand of CAJXNU010000001.1, from coordinate 23,659 downwards.
ACAAAGCGTCTTTGGATTGCAAAATGCCATTGTGTTTTGTTTGGGCCTGATGGTACTAAGCATTGGCATTGGGCTCGGAGTCAATGTCGACCGTGGCATCTCATCGGCCAGCCGATGGCGGGCACCGGCATGAGGATTGTGACCCACACCTGCTCAAACACTGAGATTGTTTGCGCTCTGGGTTTAGCTGATCATATTGTCGGTGTGGACGATCATTCCGATTTTCCACCGGAGGTCGTTGCAACCAAAACACGAATTGGCCCTGATCTGGGCATTGATATCGATCGGGTGATCGCACTCAAACCCGATTGGGTGATCACATCATTGACCGTCCCCGGGCACGAGCGTTGCCTTGCTCAAATCAAGGACGCTGGACTCAATCACTATGTGACCCAACCGACAACGCTTGCCGATGTGACGACCGATATTCAGACACTCGGTGAACTGTTGGGGCGAAAGAAACGTGCTCAAGAATTGGCTTTGGCTTTTGAAAAGCGCATGAATCAGACAAAACCCAATCACGCACCCGTCCCCATTGGGATTGAGTGGTGGCCAAAACCCGTGATCGTTCCCGGTGGCAAATCCTGGGTCAATGAAATGCTCGAGCTGGCCGGTGGCTTCAATCCTTTCGCCCAACATAAGAAAGAGAGTGTGGAGATCACCGGCAAAGAAGCCGCGGAAGCCAAGCTTGCCGCTGTCGTCATGAGCTGGTGTGGTGTGGATGAGTCCAAATATCGACCCCACATTGTGAAAAGGCGAGCCGATTGGATGGATGTTCCAGCCATCAAGAATGATCAGATCCATCCTTTGAGTGAAGCTTGGCTGGGCCGGCCGGGTCCTCGCCTGATTGAAGGGATCGACCGCTTGACCGCCATTGTCAATAAAACCCTTGCCAGTGAGTGATCCCGTGTCGATCACCGCGATTTAAGCGCTGTGGGGAACTCAGGCAAGAGAATGCAATCCAAGCGTACGAATCAACCAAATCGCCTATACTGTGGGCGTGCTTTTCTGGAATATGTGAGTTGTAGATAATGAATAAAATCAATATTTTACTGATTTCATCTTTGGCAGTTTCGATGATGGCTTTGACCGGTTGCGGTGGCGATGAGCCAGCTGAACCAGCGACCGAAACCACCACACAAAACACCGCACCGCAACGTGAGCGAACCATTCGGCGCAGCGAACCATCGCCTGAGCTGCCCCCATCGCGCCGAGATGAAGACCCAGCCAAGCGCATACCAAAGGTCACCGGACAAGCGGATTATGAAGGCTATGGTTTGACCTTGATGGTGGATGGCTCTAGCCCTGAAGCCTTTGCTGAGAGCTTGGAATTGATTGCCAGTGACTCTAACCCCGACCAGTACCGTCAACTCGACTCTGCCATTCGCTATCTGCAGGTCTACTCATCCGATGGCTGGTCTGGCTTGCCTGGTTTTTATGAGCGTCTCAACGGCATGACAGGCGAAGAAATCATCGAGAGAGCCCAGCGACTTCGTGCGGAACGAGCGCGCTAAGATCTCTCAGATGGGCCCAAATCAACCTGAGTGGATGGCGGCCCATCGTGAGCCCCTAAAAACTGCTCGTTGATGATGCGCTCTTCCAATGAGTGCTCAGGATCAAACAGCAGCCGATGTGAAGTCGTGGTGTCTTGTTGCACCACGACTTTTTTAATGTCCCTAAACTCATCATAGTCCGCCGTGACACTCACCGGACGCCGATCCGGCTGCATGACTTCAAATTCAATTACGGTCTGAGCAGGCAAAATGGCCCCCTGCCATCGTCTGGGCCTAAAGGGACTAATGGGCGTGAGAACAATCGCTTCCGTACCCAATGGCAAGATGGGCCCATGCGCCGATAGGTTGTACGCCGTTGAGCCAGCCGCTGTGGCCACCAGCACGCCATCGGCCACCAGCTTAGAGAGCCTTTCTTGTCCATTAACACACACTCGAATATGCGCTGCCTGGTTGGTTTGGCGCAACATAGCCACTTCATTGATGGCCAGCGCGGTGTGTCGGTCACCTCCGACCGACTCGGCCTGCATCACCAACGGATTGAGGGCCACTTCTCGGGCGTGGTGGATTCTGTCCATCAAACCAGCGGCGAGGTAGCGATTCATCAAAAAGCCCACATCACCGAGTCGCATACCAAAGACCGGCTTATTAAACTCCACATGTTCATGCAAGGTGTGCAGCATAAATCCATCGCCGCCTAACACCACCAAGACATCGGCAGTCTCTGGTGCATGCCTCGGATACATCGCCTCAAGCTCGGCCAAGGCTTCCTGGGAGCCGGCGTGCTGACTGGCTAAGAATGCAAGCTTGAGTGGCTCAGAACCTGGTGTCATCATGTCTGGGCGGTGGCGTTTAGGAGCTGCTCGACCCCAGCGATCGCCACTTGCAGCGATGGATAATCCACGGCGTTGCTCTCAACCATTTCGTCAAGCATCACACACACGCGAGAGACCTCGGCCGCGTGAATTGAAAACCAAGCCTGAATCGCATCGGGTGACTGACCCTGCTCTTTCAACACGCGCATGGTCAGCTGACGATGGTGTTGGAATAACTGCTCACGGAGATGTCCTCGGGCATGCGCATGCCACGGCTGCTCAACCGGCAGCTTCTCCACGCTGGCACGAAGCCAATTGAGATGAAGGTGCCCGAGCAACTCAAAGTAGACGGCAGCGACCTGTTCCACTTGTCCACCTTGGGCCAAGCTCTCATCGACGATATCAAGCGCAGAATGCATGAAAGGCAGTCTCGCTACTTGGAAGGCCAGCTCATCGGGCATGCCCTCGTCCACCAGCTCGGCCTGATGAGCTTCTAACTCTGCTCGCTGCTCAGGAGGCAAAATATGGATCAAGCAATTGGCATATTCCGATACGCCCGGCCCAAAACGCTCCACTTGCGATGAGATATCAATCTGATAGCCCTTGGGCAGCGCAATCAGACGGCGGGTCACATGCCGCAACAGCTTCCACATTTCAAGCAAGGCAGTGGTCTGGCAAGCCGCTGGCACCACATTATCCAACCCCTCGATGGCCTCCCAGAACGGTCTGGCAGACAGGATTTCTCTGGCCACAGTGAAGGCCTTGGCCATGGTGGCAGAATTCGCTCCCGTGTCTTCTTTGATGCGGGTGGCAAAGTGCGCACCCATGCGATTAACAATGCTGTTGGTCACCCGAGTGGCGACGATCTCACGACGCAAGCGATGCTCGGGCATGAGGTCCTTGAACTCTTGTTGCAAAGGCTTGGGAAAATAAGCCTCGAGTTCTCTGGACAAATACGGATCTTCTGGGACATCCGAACTCAATAGGTCTTGATACAGCGTGATCTTGGAAAATGACAACAGCAGCGAGAGCTCCGGTCGTGTGAGCCCCAGACCATGGGCCACACGATCTTTGAGGTCTTCTTCATCCGGCAAATTCTCAAGGTCCCGATCGATCACACCTTGACCCTCCAACATCGCAATAAAGTGCGCCTCTGAGCCCAAGCGATCGCCGGTCATGGATGACATCAAGCTGATGGCTTGAGTTTGGAGGGTATTGGATCGGAGCACCAGCGCCGAGACTTCATCGGTCATTTGCTCCAACAAAGCATTCCTTTGCTCAACAGACAAGCGCCCAGCTTCCACTGCATGGTTCAGCAAAATTTTTATATTGACCTCATGGTCAGAGCAATCGACGCCGGCTGAGTTGTCGATGAAATCGGTATTGATCATGCCACCTTGCAAGGCATACTCAATGCGACCTCGCTGAGTGAGGCCCAAATTACCGCCCTCGCCTACCACGCGCGCGCGGAGCTCTGATCCGTTGATGCGGACTTGGTTGTTCGCCAAATCACCCACCTCGGCGTGCGTTTCATGGCTGGCTTTGACATAGGTGCCAATGCCCCCATTCCAAAGCAAGTCCACTGGAGCACGCAGCAGCGCTTGGATAAGGGCCTGCGGAGTGAGCGTGGTGTCTTCTAGCCCAAGCCATTGTTGGATCTCTTCAGAGATTTCAATGGTCTTGGATTGCCGCGAATAAATACCCCCGCCCTTCGAGATCAGTTTCTCGTTGTAGTCCGACCAACTCGAACCGGGCAAATCAAACAACCGCTGACGCTCTTTAAAACTTTTGGCGCAGTTGGGTTGAGGGTCTAGGAAGATGTGGCGATGATTGAATGCTGCTTTAAGCTCGATGTGAGGTGACAGCAGCATGCCATTGCCAAATACGTCGCCGGCCATATCACCAATGCCGACCACGCTAAACGGCTCTTTTTGGGTGTCCACGCCCAACTCTCGGAAATGGCGCTTCACCGATTCCCAAGCCCCCTTGGCCGTGATGCCCATTTTCTTATGGTCATAGCCATTGGAGCCGCCAGAGGCAAACGCATCACCCAACCAGAAGCCTCGATCGACTGAAATGGCATTGGCGATGTCGGAGAAACTGGCCGTGCCTTTATCTGCCGCGACCACCAGATAAGGATCGGGGTCATCGTGACACACCACCTGCTTGGGTGGAATGACGGTGTCGCCATCCAGATTATCAGTGATGTCTAACAGCCCGCTGATGAATGTCTTATACGCGGCAATACCCTCTTCCATGTAAGCTGATCTATCGTCCGGCTCTGGAAGCTGTTTGGCGACAAAGCCCCCTTTGGCACCGACCGGCACAATCATGGTGTTTTTCACCATCTGCGCCCGCATCAAGCCAAGCACCTCGGTTCTGAAATCTTCGCGGCGGTCAGACCATCGAAGCCCCCCGCGCGCGACCGAGCCACCTCTTAGATGGATGCCCTCCACTCTCGGTGAATAGACCCAAATCTCACGGTAAGGCTTGGGCTTGGGTAGCTCTTGGACCAGAGCCGAGTCCAATTTAAAGCTGGTATAGGATTTCAGCTCACCGGTGTGACTGTGCTGATAGAGACTGGTGCGGAGAGTGGCATCAATGAACTGACAAAATCCTCTGAGAATGCGGTCTTGATCAGCTGACTGCACCGACTCCAAAGCTCGCCCGATGGCACGGCGTGCAAGCTGGGCGGAATCGCTGGTGTCTTTGTGTTCTCTCGCCTCACAAACCTCTTCTAGATATTCGCTCAACACGGGATCATCAATGCGCTGCGCCAAACTCACGCATTGCTCATGTAGCGCTTTGTGAGCCATTTGTTTGTGTCGCTTGTTTTCTGAGGCACGGTTTGGATCAAAGCGCGCCTCAAAATACTCCACCAGAAGCCGAGCAATCAAAGGCGACGCATTCAGCGTCTGTTCCATGTACTGCTGCGAGTACGGCATATCCGATTGCAACAGGTACTTTGCAATGCCTCTAAGCAAAGCGATCTGCCGCCAGTTCAGGCGTGCCAGCAGCACCAACCGGTTGAATCCATCATTTTCGGCGCGCTTCCGCCAAACCTGCTCAAAGGCCGATTGAAACTGATCCCGCACATGCTCCAGTTTGTAATCAAATCCTTCTGGAGGGCGCATGTCGAAATCTTGGATCCAAACGACTTCACCATCGGATAGTTTGAGCTCATAAGGTCTCTCAGAGACGATCCGCGTGCCCAAGTTTTCTAACATCGGCAACACATCACTCAACGGAATGGGGTCGGTTTGCTTGAAGATCTTAAATCTTAAGATGCTGGTGTCCCGTGTTTTGGGCCGATAGAGACTCAGCGCGAGGTCGCAGTCATCCAAAACGCGGGCCATGTTGGCCACATCGAACTGCGCCACGCTCGGCGCCACATCTTCAACATAAGCCGCCGGGAAAGCGCCCGCAAACCGCTTAGCCCAAGCACCTCCCTTCTCGGGTCCATGGGTCTTGACCAAGACCTCTTCGAGTTCATCGTCCCAGCGGCGAATGGCCAGTTTGATTTTTTGCTCAATTTTTTCAATATCAACATCGGTGGCCGAGTACTCTTTGGGTCGGACCACCACATGCACGCGAGCCAAATTCGATTCACCCACTTGCACAGCAAAATCGATGGTTTGGCCTTTCAGGGCGCGTTTTAATATGTTTTGAATCTTTAAGCGGTTCTCCGTATTAAACCGCTCTCTTGGAATAAAGACCAAACAAGAGAAAAACCGGCCAAAGCGCTCGCGCCTGATGAACAAGCGTGTTTGACTCCGCTCTTGGAGATCGAGGATGCCAATCCCAAGATCCAATAGCTCAACCGTGGTGGCCTGAAAAAGCTCCTCGCGAGGCAGCGTCTCTAGTATATGCAACAGCGCCTTGGATGCGTGACTGTTCGGTCTCAGTCCCGATTGGGCCATGACATGGTCGACCTTGCGACGCACGAGTGGCGTATCTTGGCAGCGCCGAATGTAGGCGCCTGAGGTAAACAAGCCAATGATGCGCTTTTCTTTGCATACCCTGCCGTCTTCCCCAAAAAATAGGACCGAGATATAGTCCATGTAACCTTGGCGGTGCACTCTCGATAAGGCATTGGTCTTGGTGATGATCACCGGCTCAGACCGGTTTCTCTGATCTGCACCCCTCGCCAGATCTTTGAGCGGACGAACAGGCACCTCTCTTCGCTCGGCATGCATGATGCCCAAGCCACTCTCGCCGATGGCTTTTAAGACACGGTCTTTGCCCTGGTCTTCAACCACATACTCTCGATAGCCCAGAAATGTGAAATGATCATCGGCCAGCCAATTTAAAAAAGCAGAGAGCTCATCGACTTGATCTGGCGACATGTCGGCGTGCGTTTGTTGGAGCTCTGAGGCGATTTTTCTCGCGGCGGCCAGCATCGGCTTCCAATCACGCACCGCATAGTGCAACTCATCCAAACCGGCCCGAATGGCTCTTTCAATGCGATCGAGTTGCGAGCTTTGCCGCTGATAATCTACTGCAATGTGCATCAGTGACTCAGGCTTGGCCTTTTCGCTGGCTTCACGCATCACCGCAATGACACGCCCCTGACGATCTCTCTCAACAAACATCACTGGGTGGATGATGAGCTGTGCGCTCACACCCGATGCGCTCAATGCCAAGACCACAGAGTCCACCAAAAATGGTCCGTCACTATTGACGATTTCTATGATGGTGTGGCGACTCGACCAACCGTGACTGTCTTCACTGGGATTGAAGACTCTCAGTTTGGGCTCAGTTGATGGTTTTTCTTCAGCGAAGGCAAAAAAGCTTTGCGCCATTTTGGCCCGGGTCTCATGCGAGACATCGACGAGCTCTGCTGTGGGTACCCGCGCATACAAAAGCCGAGAAAACTCAATGAGGGGCTGAGAGGCGTCCGCATCCAGCAAGACTTGTTCGACAGAGTGGATGTAGTCGGCCTTACGCTGTTCTTCTGCTGCACTCATAGGAGAATCCAGGCTCTCACTGACTCGTGGCTGCGATTATCGCAAACCCGTTTCCGTTCGTGCGATGACCATCCGCTGAATTTCGCTGGTGCCCTCATAGATTTCAGTGATCTTCGCATCCCGAAAATAACGCTCGATCGGCATCTCTTTGCTGTAACCCATGCCACCATGCAACTGCACGGCTTGATGCGCAATCCACATGGCGGCCTCTGATGCAAACAATTTGGCCATTGAGCCATCCAAAGTGATCCGCGCTCCCGTTTTTTCAGACTCCATCTTGGCCCATGCTGCCCTGAGTGTCAGCAAACGGGCGGCCTCTAGCTTGGTCTTCATGTCCGCCAATTTCTGCTGGATCATTTGGAAAGAGCCAATTTCTTGCCCAAAGGCTTTGCGATCCCTGGCATAGGTCAAACTCGCCTGATAGGCGGCTTGTGCAATCCCCACGGCCTGAGCAGCGATACCAATCCGGCCGGCATCCAAAACGCTCATGGCAATTTTAAAACCCTCGCCTTCCTCACCCAAACGGTCTTCGATGGCGCACTGATAATCACTCAACTCCACCTCACAGGTGGCCGAGGCACGAATGCCCAGTTTCGGCTCAGTTTTACCTCGAGAAAAGCCCTCTTTTTCTGTATCAATCAAAAACGCCGTAATGCCCTTGGCGCCTGCTTCAGGGTTGGTGGAGGCAAATAACACCAAGTAGCGGGCATAAGGCCCCGAGGTGATCCAAGACTTCCGAGCGTTGATGGTGTAGTGCGTGCCGTCATCACTCAGCACCGCGCGTGACTTCATGGTGGATGCATCGGAACCCGATTGGGGTTCACTCAAGGCATAGGCTCCAATTTCAGCCCCTGAGGCGATCGCGCGAACATACTTTTGTTTCTGCTCCTCGGTGCCATACTTCAAAATTCCATTGCAGAACAAAGAGTTGTTCACCGACATGATGGTGCCGTGGGCCGCATCGGCTGCAGAGACTTCGATCATGGCCAATACATAGCCGATCGTGTCTAACCCAGCACCGCCGTAATTTTCCGGGACCTCAATCCCCATCAAGCCCAACTCCCCCATGGCTTGAATGTTAGACAGTGGAAACTCCCCAGAAGCATCAAAATCGGCCGCCACTGGGGCGATTTGTTGCTCGGCGAAATCCTTTGCCGCTGCCTGAATCATCTGTTGTTCTTCAGTGAGCTGAAAATCCATATTGAGACCCGTTTTGACTTAAATTGAATGATTGCTCAAAGTATAGCGCCCTGCGGCCTTTTCTGCGCAAATTTTGGGCCGTTCACGGGGTCAATGGACGCCCGCTGATGACGCTGGCCGACCGCTTCAAATTAGATTGATAAAAATTAGTTGACTTTTGTTGACTTGAACGGTCAGTCGTTTACAATAGGGTTTCCGGCGTAAGGCTCCCCCTCCTTGCCCGGATCGCGGCCGAGGCTCCCCCCTTGCCTCGGCCGCACCTCTTCCAAAAGCCCGAGAGAATGCCCTCTCGGGCTTTTTTTATGCCGACCAAGCACACCATTGCCTGATGACATTGGCTAATGGGGGCGATATAATAAGCGCCCACCTGCCGAGGTGGCGGAATTGGTAGACGCGCTAGCTTCAGGTGCTAGTGTCCGTATGGACGTGGAGGTTCGAGTCCTCTTCTCGGCACCATCTCTTCTCTCCCTTCCTCAATGATGCATCCCCAGCTGCATGATGTGACTTGAATTGTTGGGAGACCACCATAAAAAAGCCCAGCACTTGGCTGGGCTTTTAAAACAGCGCATCAATTCAGATGACTTAGAACTTCACGCCAATGCCAGCGACCAAGTTAAATGTCTCTAACGCATTGGTTGCAGTGGCCGTCAAGGTTCGTCCCTGAGCCGCTGGGTTCAACGAGGTTTCTGTTTCTGTTTGATTGCCATGGTCTGCATAGTTGATTTCTGCAAACCCATACCAGCCACCGTCGAAGTTTTGGCGATAACCCAAACCCACTGACAGATCACCAAAGTTGTAATCGACGGAATCATATTTGGTGACTTTCGTGCTGGCGTATCCCAGTTTGGCGTATGCCAAGCCAGCATCACCCACCACAATGGCCGGAGCAACATAGATGTTGTAGCTGCTCTTTTTCTTATACCCGTAATCGTTGACCAGATTATTTTGATTGGGCAGCGCGCCTTGGGTAGAAACAGCCATGGTGCCACTTGGGCCATGGAAAGGCGCAAAATCAATACCAACCCCCAACAGATAGCGGTTATTCAGGGCCTGAAACCAACCCGCAGAAATGACGCTGATGGCACCATCGGCGCTCTTTGAGGTGGTGGATACCGGAATATCCGCGCCGTTGATGGTCAGCGTGCTTTCTGCGTGCACTGGCTTGATGGACTCATAGCCAGCACCAAGTTGCGCATAAAAGCCTTGAAAGTCTTGCGTGTCTGCCACCGCTAAGCCAGATAACAGCAGCGATGAAGCCAGAAGCGTCGAACCGGTCTTTGTTTTAAACATGACAACCTCGAATTAGATTAGGAAAGGCCTGCCGAGACTCTCATGGATTCTTGGCAGGAGCCATATTGTATGCCATTCCCAGCGCAAGTAATAGGCAGACCGGCGCATAAAAAAGGCCCGCGTAGAAAGCGGGCCTTGAGCATTTAACAATCGTTCGTTAGAGATTGATGTGGTACCGAGGAGAGGACTCGAACCTCCACGCCGCATGGACACCAGGACCTAAACCTAGCGCGTCTACCAATTCCGCCACCTCGGCACAATCAACTTCGAATTATACGCTTACTCGCCACCCTCGACCAGACCGCGACGCTCTAGAAGCGGCTCGATCCCAGGGATGCGTCCAGCAAAACGCTCATAGAGCACCATCGCGTCTTCACTGCCACCGGTCGACAAAATGGTTGCGCGCAGGTGATCACCAGTTTCACGGTCTAGGCCACCGTTTTCTTTGATCCACAAGACACTGTCGGCATCTAAGACCTCAGCCCAGAAGTATGAGTAGTAGCCTGCTGAATATCCGCCCATGCTGTGCGAAAAGTAGGTTGGGCGATAGCGAGGTGGCACCGGCGCATAGTCCATGCCATATTTGGCCAAAGTCTCTGCCTCAAAGTCCGCAAGCTCTTCAGGCCCTGGAACTTCATCAGCTGGAAGCTGGTGGAGCTCAAAATCCAGTATTGAGGCGGCCAGATATTCACTGGTTCTAAACCCTTCATTGAACAGAGCCGCTTCCATCACACGGTCTAGAAGCTCAGGCGGAATGGGCTCACCGGTCTCATAGTGAATCGCATAGTTTTGTAAGACTTCTGGCCAATCTGCCCACATCTCATAGACTTGTGATGGGTATTCCACAAAGTCTCTTGGCACTGAAGTGCCAGAGAAGCTTGGGTAGTACACGTCGGTCAGCAAACCATGGACTGCGTGACCAAACTCGTGGAACATGGTGACCACCTCATCCCAAGTCAGCAAAGTGGGCTCACCCTCAGGCGGCTTGGTGACGTTTAAGTGGTTACCCACCACCGGCGCGCCACCGAGCATGCCAGAGTAGATTTGATAAGAGTTCATCCACGCCCCGCCGCGCTTTGATGAGCGGGCATAGAAGTCGGTAATAAAGAGCCCGATGGGCGAGCCATCGGCATCAAAGACTTCCCAGATTTGGGTATCGGGGTGATACTTCGGTAGATCCGTGCGCTCTTTGAACGTGATACCAAACAGCTTCTCGGCTGAATAGAACACGCCATTGACCAAGACATTGTTCATTTCAAAGTAAGGACGGACTTCGGCATCATCAAAGTCAAAACGGTCTTGTCTGACCTGTTCGGTGTAGTACGCCCAATCCCACGAAGCCAAATCAAAGTCTTCTTCATTGGCATCGATCATGGCCTGCAGCACTTCACCTTCTTTCTTGGCATTGGCCACAGCAATCGGGCCGACTTGAGCATGCAGGTCGTTGATGCGATCCACAGAGCCTGCGGTTTGAACCTCAAGAACATAATCGGCATGGGTGTCATAGCCAAGCATGTTTGCCCTCTCAGCCCGCAATTTGACAATCTGACTGACGGTCTCGCGGGTGTCATGCTCATTGCCACGGCTGCCGCGAATCAAGGAAGCTTGATGCAGACGCTCGCGCGCCTCTCGATTGGTCATAGAAGCCAACGGGGGCTGGCCACTGGTGTTGAGAAGCGTCAGTACATAGTGACCCTCTTCCAAGCCTCTGGCCTTAGCCTCAGCGGCTGCTGCTTCAATGCGTGCCTCACTCAAGCCGGCCAGCTGGCTGACATCATCAAACACCACCGCTGAATCATTCACCTCAGCCAACACTTTCTGGCCAAACTGAGTCCCCAGCTGAGCCAATTCGCCATTGATTTCTTTCAGTCGCGCTTTTTCCTCATCACTGAGTTGAGCACCCGCGCGAACGAAGTCTTTATAGGTCTCTTCGATCAAACGCTTGGATTCTGCATCAATGTCGAGTGAGTCGCGCTCGTCATAGACCGCTTTGACCCGAGCGAAAAGATCAGGGTTAAGTAAAATCGCATCACTGTGGGCTGAGAGCTTGGGCGCATACTCTCTTTGCGTGGCCTGCATGTCCGGATTGGTGTGCGTGCCGTTTAAGTTATAAAACACCCGAGCCACATAGGACAGACGCTGACCGGCCTGCTCCAATGCCACATAGACATTGTCAAAGCTTGGCGGCTCTGGATTGTTCACAATGGCATCAATTTCTGCCTGATGCTCAGCCATGGCCGCGTCGAACGCTGGCCCAAAGTGTTCGTTTTCGATTTGATCGAATGGCGGAAGGCCGTAGGGCAAGGTGCTGTCCACCAGCAAGGGATTGCTGGTCTCCGACACATTCTCTTGCGCTTGCTGGGGCGCGTTACACGCTGCCACAAAAGCCACTGCCAAAAGTACAAGAAAGGTTCTCATGATGATTCATCCTGTTGAGTTGTCTACTTTTTGGTCTTGGTTCAAGCCATCTCGGTGCATCAACGGCGACAGTTCATACTGACTAAAGCCGATCATTGGCGTCGGGCTTTAAAAAATTTTCTCAGCATGTCGACGCTTTCTTCAGCACCAATCCCCTCCAAAATATCACACTGATGGTTCAAAAGCGGGTTTTTTAGCACTTGGAACAGCGAGCCTCCCGCACCGGCTTTGGGGTCTCTGGCCCCGAAAACAACGGTTTTGAGGCGCGCATTCACGAGCGCACCAGCGCACATGGGGCAAGGCTCGAGGGTGACATAGAGATCACACCCCAGCAGGCGATAGTTGCCCACATGTCTTGCTGCGGCTCTCAAGGCCTTGATTTCAGCATGTGCGGTGGGGTCTTGGTCCATGATCACCGTATTAAAGCCTCGGCCGATCACCACCCCATCTTTCACCACCACCGCGCCCACCGGCACCTCTTCATATTTGAGGGCCTCTCGGGCCAAAGCCAGGGCCTCACCCATCCACTGCTCGTGCATCGAATCACTCATACCGGCTGCCTCCGATTGGGCCAAAGCAAACTGACCGACAGATAGGCAAGCAATGAGGCCCCTGCCCCAACCACAATCGGTGGCCATTGACCGACCACAAATACATCCATCGCAGCCAACACGCTCACCACCGCACCCAAGAGGATGCCAGCCATCGCGCCCTGGCTTGTCCCGCGAGACCAATAGAGCCCCAACACCACCGGTATGAACACCCCAGCGGCATACATGGTATAGCTCAATAGCAACAACTCAATAATGGCTTGCACACCCAAAGCCATCACCAAAGCACTCAAGCCAATCAACACCGTGGCGAAGCGAGAAGCGAGCAGCATTTGCTTGTCCGTCGGTGACCATCCCAGCCCTTTCTTGGCAATGTCATGGGTGAGATGCGCGGTCCCTGCAATCAGCAAAGAATCGGCCGTTGATAAAATGGCGGCGATAATCGCGCCCAAGACAACGGCTGCGGTCCACACACCCAAGACTTCGGTGACCACCGTCGCAATGGCCTGCGATGGGTCAATCTCAGGACCAAATAAGGCCCTGGCAGAGAGACCGGTGATCGCCGGGAAAGCGGCATAGACCATCAATAAAAGGCCCGCCATGGTTGCTGCAATCACCGCAATGCGATCGGTCTTGGCGGCAAACAGGCGCTGATAAAAATCCTGTCCAATCAAGGTATACATTACGGTTGGTATGATTGCTGCGACCAAGAGCACACCACGATCTCCCACCCAGCTGAAATAGCCCGCTTCAATCAGTGCTGGCTCGTTGGACAATAAGGTGGCCTCCATGCCAGCCCATCCTCCAGCCGCTTGCAAGCCACCCAAAGCCACCAGCGGAATCCCAATGAAAATTACCGCCAACTGGACAACATCGGTCAGCGTGGCGCCCCACAAACCCGAAGCGGCGGTATAGATAATAAAAGCCAGAGAGGCGATGACTGCGGCCTTGGTGGGATCAACACCCAGTAAAGACAAAGCACCTTGCGATGCCCAAACTTGCGCACCCAAAATGCCAATGATCGCGAATAAAGATAAGGCCGCACCGAGCACTCTCACCGCCTTAGATTGGTACCGATGCTCAAGATAATCCGGCACGGTGACCAAGCCCAGACGTCGCATGCGACCAGCAGCGACAACAGCCAACACCAACAGTGACAAGCCCACACCCAGGGCATAGGCAATGCCACTTAAGCCATACTGATACGCCCAAGCCCCCGTGCCAACCACAAAGCCCCCACCAAAATGCGTGGCCGCCAGTGCAGCGGTGGCCAAGACCCAGCCTAAGCGACGCCCCGCCAATAAATAATCTTCGCTGCTTTTCACAAACCGAGTGGCCCACACACCGACGGCAAACACTAGGGCCAAATAGCCCAATACCACCCATGCCTGAAAACCACTCACTCTCGACCGCCCAGTGCCAGATCGGCCACGATCTTACCTTCACTAAACGTCATCGCTTGTCCTTTAAGACGAACGTGAGACCCCATCCACTCCCCCAACACGCGCCCACCGCGATTGGAGCACTGCCAAGCACTGAGCGTGTCTTTGCCCAACACTCGCGTCCAATAAGGAATCAATTGACAGTGCGCGGAACCGGTCACTGGGTCTTCGTTCACACCGAGCTTTGGCACAAAAAAACGGCTATAAAAATCATCGCTCGCCTGGTCATCGGTTCGCGCGGTCGCAATCACTCCACGCCGGTCCAACAAAGCCAGCTGAGAAAAATTGGGCGCAAGTGATTGCAAATGATCAATGCTCGAGACAACCGCCAAATAATCCTCTGCCTCGAATAGTTCAATGGCCTCTGCCCCCAAAGCCTCACTCACATCATGAAGCGTCGTTGGTGAAACCACCCGCTGAGGGTCACTGGCTGGCAAATCGATCGCGATCCATGGCTGGTCTTTCGTGGCAGACAACAGGCCACTTCGAGTCTCAAAAACGATGGTTTGGTCTTCGGGCCAATGGAGATGCTCAAATAAAACATGGGCGCTGGCCAAGGTGGCATGCCCACACAAATCGACCTCATGGGATGGCGTAAACCAGCGAAGGCGAATCGGCGTATCGAGCCGGTCAGAGGGTTGAGGCCTGAGAAAAAAAGCTGTCTCAGAGAGGTTGTTCTGAGCGGCTATGGCCTGCATGACGTCACTTCGCACCCATTGGTTCAATACACACACAGCCGCCGGGTTGCCACCCGTCCACCGATCGGCAAAGGCATTGACCATGTATTGCTTCATCGACTGAGCCGAGTTAACGATCAACCAGCCACAGGCAACGCCGGAGAGACCAACAATAAGACCGCAGCGCTGAGCAACACAAGAAAAGTCATCGACATGCCGAACTGTCTAAACCGCAAATCCTCTTTGACCTGCATGATGCCATAGGCGTGAGAAAATCGACCCACCAGCAGTGTCGCACCCAGTAGATGAATTACCCAGCTCGGATAAGCGAGGGTCTCAGTCATCCAAATTAACAGCAATGCCAGAGGCACGTACTCGGCAAAGTTTGCATGGGCGCGGATGGCGCGAGCGAGTTCAGGCTTTCCACCATCGCCAATGGACACGTGATGGCGGAACCTTTGCTTAATGGTTCGAACACTGAGCCCAATAAATAGAATGGTCAATAAAGCGGCATAGGTCGGTGTGATCAGCGTCATCTCAGTCGACCTCATTCAATCACGTGCCACTGAGTTTGCCGGCCGGCTGTGTAGATCACCTCTTCACCATCAAACCACGCCACCTGCTCGAGCTTGATTTGGACCCACTGATCATCCCACTCAGGCACCGGGTATTTAATATTGCCCTCAATGGCGTAGCCTGTATTGGGATAGAGAGGCCAATCGCCTTGCACGGGGGTATTGCCTTGGTTGTCCCACATGCCAATGGTCGGCCCCGGCGCGTGGCCAACAAAGCCCAATGGGTGCGTGTAGGTTGATGAGACAATGCCATCGGCTTCAGAACGCTCGATGGTTCTGGCCAAAATTTGATTGCCGGTTCGACCCGTCTCAAAAGAACCGGTTAGGTGGTCCTGCCATTGGTTACCCACGGCCATCGCTTCGACTAGGCCCTCAGGCACTTCGGTTTCGCCCAAACGCAACACATAGCCCATCTCTTGAGTGTCCGTACACAACTTGAGGTAGCAAATACCCACATCGGTATGAATGACATCGCCTCGATGGATGGTGCCCGAGACACCGCAAAACGCTTGGTCTTCGGCGCACGGCTCGCCGGGGCGCTGCACATTGACATAGGGCATGAACCAAATGGGCAAACCCAAGGACTCAAAGCGCTCGCGGAGATACCAGGCGACATCATCGGTGGTTGTCACTCCAGGCGTGATGACACGCGAACTAAAAGCTTCAGCGATCACACCGCGGGCCATGCCCACGATTTGGGGATAGACCTCCAGCTCGGATTCGGTTCGAGTTTCTAACCAGCGCACGACCAAATCTTGGGCAGGCACCAAGCGGCCATGCTCAGACTCCGACAATACCTCCAACAAACGCTCATATAAGCCATGGGTCAAGCCATCGGCCACCGGCCAATGAGTGGAGACGTTAATACCAATTCGCTGAGCATCCAGCGAGACCAATAGCTCCGCCAAGGCGGCCCATTGCGCCTCCAAATCTCCACCTGACCAGGCAATTTCATAGGGCTCACCGAGAGGATAACGATTCACAGACAAAGCACGCACCTCAGGCTCACCTGCCTCATTGTCCACTCGATGAAACACCAGCATGGTGGTCCGTCTGGCCGCAAAGCTCGGTTGCGGCACCAACGTAAAATAAACCGGGTCTTCGGCATACTCGCGATTGATCACGACCCAGGCATCCAAATCCGCCTCCTGCATCAAAACAGGCAGCAGTGTTTCGATGCGCTCTTGAGTCATTTGGTTTTCCGGTGCGATCCTGTCTCTGGGTGCTAGTACAGCGAATTGATCGGCTGAGCCCACTTGTCGACCTTGCTCAAAATCAGCCAAGACAGGAGAGGCGAAAAGTACACTCGCGAACATAGCGCACATCCCCGATAGCTGGCCTAATCGACGATGAGAGAGTGGAAAGCAATCACGCACAGAAACAAACCAAAACATCAGTGACATACCTCTTGCTGGGAATGGGCCAAAGGCTCATGTTACCCGACTTTAGGTCAACGCGATGAAGACCTCTTGGGCTGAGAATTTATCGCTCGGGCTTTGCTTTTTGCTCGCGCCACTGGCTGGGCGTCAGAGAAAATGCCTGTTTAAAGGCCCGAGAGAAACTCTGCTGAGACCCAAAGCCCAGATCAAAAGCAATTTCTTGAATGGTGCGCTCAGGATCTTGCAAAGCAATCTTCGCTCTTGATAAACGATGCTGGTTCACAAAATGGACAGGGGTGAGTCCCGTCAGTGCCCGAATTTTTCTTTGCAGCGTACGCTCATTGACAGCCAACTGCTCCGCCATGCTCGCCACCGACCAATCTGGGTCGGTGCAATGCGTGCCAAGCCAGTCATCCAGTCTTTTTAAGAACTGATGGTCTCTGGGACTCAAGTGCCCAGCTGAGTTGGACATCGCCTCGTCGACATCAGCAGGCTGATCATCCGTCTCCGTACCGCGTTCAAGACCTCTTAATATGGCAGAGCGCAACAGCTCGCGTGCCACCACCACATTGCGGAGCTTTAATTTGAGCTCTTCGGGTGAGAATGGTTTCGTTAAAAAGTCATCAGCCGCCAAGGTCAGGCCCATCAACCGAGTCTCTGTGTCATGACGTGCAGATAAAAGCAAAAATGGTACGTGGCTGGTGTCGATTGATTCCCTGATATGCCCTAAGAGCGTCAAGCCATCCATATTTGGCATCATGATGTCGGCCAAGACCACGTCAATATCCTCGGCTTGCAAAACTTTCAGCGCCTCCAATCCATCAGCCGCTTGATGCACTTGCCATTGCTCAGATAAGAGCTCAACCAGATAGCGCCTCAGATCGGCATTGTCCTCGACCACCAACACCGCTTGGGTTGGCTCATCCTCATGACTGGCTGCATCATGCTGTGTTGTCTGATCGCCGTGGTCTGCTTGGGTGAGCAAGGCTTGGTCCAAACGCAGGCGTTGACCTGACAAATAGTCACTCTTGGATGGCTCACTGTTAGACGATTCAGCGGGAGATAACATCCACCCTGGAATATTCAATCGGAAAGTAGCGCCTTGACCCAGCACTGATTCGAGCTCAACTGAGCCACCAATCGCGGTGGCCGCTTCTTTTACCAACGCCAATCCAATCCCGGCACCCTCACGCATTAAAGTCTCTTCGGATGGCACCCGTTCAAAGCGTTGAAAGATGAGATCATGCTGGTCCGGGGCAATGCCAGGGCCGGTGTCTTTGATCGCCAGTTGAATATGAGAGCCAAGGGCCTGAGCGCTCACCACTATAGAGCCGCCGCGAGGGGTGTACTTAAATGCATTGGTGAGTAGGTTGAGGAGTATTTTCTCAACGCTTGCTTGATCCACCAAGGTCCTGAATTCCCCATCCACCTCGAGCACCAAATCGATGTCCTGCTCTTTGGCCAGATAGTCAAATCCTTCCAAAGTGACTCGGATAATCTGTGTCAGCGACCAAGGCTCGTTGGCTTCTTCTACACCACTCAAACGCAATCTTGATAGATCCAACAATTGATCCACGAGGCGCGTGAGGCGATTGACGTAGCGCTTGGCCAGCTGACTGGCTTTGGGGTGCGCGTTGTTCGGGTCGAGTTGCTCAATGGCGGTTTGGATCAGCGTCAACGGCGTCCTGAATTCGTGTGAGATGTTGGCAAAAAAGAGCGTCCTTGCCTCAAGTGCTTCAGCGAGCTCTTTGGCCTGTGCCTCGACCAGCTGACTTTTTTCTCCCAGCTCCGCGGTGCGCTCAGCAATCAACGC
This sequence comes from uncultured Wenzhouxiangella sp., assembly GCA_913057255.1. Classification (GTDB taxonomy): domain Bacteria; phylum Pseudomonadota; class Gammaproteobacteria; order Xanthomonadales; family Wenzhouxiangellaceae; genus Wenzhouxiangella. The sequence continues at coordinate 5,021 of CAJXNU010000001.1, read as the reverse complement.
CTCGAGTCGGCGACGCCTTTCAACCACCGACCAAGCAAGGGCTGCAACAGCCAGCATCAGTAGCAACACATACAAGGCGTAAGCCATTGGTGTTGCCCAAGGCGGAGGTGCGATGCGGGCTTGGAACAACAGACGAGGCTCAGACCATATTCCATCGAGATTGGCTGACCTGAGCCAAAAACGGTAATTCCCTGGCTCTAGATTGGTGTATCGAGCTGTCCGTTCTTGGCCGGCCTGTACCCAAGTTGGGTCATGCCCCTCCAGTTGATAACTGTATTGATTCTTATTCTTGGCTGAGAAATGAATTCCGGCGTACGCGATGGCCAGGCTGTTGTCCTCATGGGAAAGCTCAAGACTGGGTTTGGACGACTCCAGCTCAACGGGCTCATCGTTGACATTGAGTTGTGACAAGACCACATCGGGCGCCATAGGGTGTGGCTGAATCTCCTCTGGATCAAACCAAGCGATGCCATTGACGCCCCCAAAAAAAAGACGCCCCGCCGAGTCGCTTGTGATCGCTCGCGAATTAAACTCATAAAAAGGCAGTCCATCACTGATGCCAAAACGCCTAATGTCGGCCTCTGCGCCACTCCCAGGCTCCACGTGTACTTGCGCCAAGCCACGATTCGTCGACACCCAAACATCCGATGTGTCAGAAACACCAATGGCATAGATGATGTTATCGGGCAACCCGTTCGTCGTTTGCCACCAACCCATGGGCTCTAGCCGCATCTCATCTTCAATCACTCGAAAACGACCCAGCCCGTTCCGGGTTCCAACCCACACCCAGCCATTGTCATCTTGGGCCAAACTTATGACCACATCACGGGGGTCCACGTCAGAGAGGCCTCCCAAGCGCTGATAGGAGGTGGTTCTCGTTTCCAAGTCAACGAGGACCAGCCCACCGTTCGAACCCAACAGCAGGCGACCATCCTGCAATTGGATCAAACTCAGGTAAACCCCCATGGCTGGAGCAAAATCTATCCAGTCAAGCAGGTCAACATCACCTATGGCGCCATTTGCATTGAGAGAGATCCGCCAGACTTGTTCACTGTGGCTGTAGAAGAGTACATCGTGTCGAGAATCATAGACGAGTCCTATGTTTTCATACCAATTGTTTTGCTCACTTCGACTTAGGTCTGAGAACGTATGAACATGCTCCACCTGTTGGCTGAGCGTGTTTGCCCGCCACAGTGATTTTGCATTTGCCAACCACACTTGGCCTCTCGAGTCGCGAACCATTGCACGCACGGTTCCCCAGGGGGTCTCCTTCGAGCTCAGTTCTGCATGATCGAAGTCAGCCAATGTTTCGTAGTCATCAAGACTGCTTTTCTTCAGTAAACTCAGCCCACCTTGGTCCCAACCGGCCCAAAGATACTGGCTGTCCTCCACTTCAAGGGCTGCCATGCCTCTGACACTTTGATGGCGTGGATTGGCATCTTGGATCTTGCCGAAGCGATTTCTTTCTGGGGAGTACTTTCTCAAGCCTTGGAGGCCAGCGGAAAACCAAACGACACCGAATCGATCTCGATAGAGCGTGGATGGCGCTGTGAATCGTAACCCAGGGAAAAACCGTACCTGACCGGAGAGATTGTTTGGCTGGCTTCCGGGATCCTCAGCTAACCCCATCATCATAAGCCCCTGCGCAGATAGAGCCCATAAAAGACCATCACCGCTTTTGACCAAGCTCAGACCTTTCTGGGCGCTCTTCACTGGTTCCGCGGATTGGCTTGCATCCCAAAATTGATGGACCTGCCAACGATCGCCTGTTGGCCTGTCTAAAGACCAATGCCATTGATGAATCCCGGCTTGGCTCAGCGACCAAATGCCACCTGTCCCATCACCTGCCATACCGACAAGAGCGACGTTCTCACCGAGTTGATCGGCTATCTGCACCGTATCTAAGATCTCCGCAGATTCTGGGTTCACAACGCTCACAACCTGATCAGACGACCAGAAAAGCCAGCCTTGCTCATCAACCATCAGCTCCGTGTAGGGCACATCGCCATCGCGTGACGAGCCACGCTCGGCCACCAACTCAAGTCCGGGATGGTCGCAGGTGCTGCGCCACAGACGATGCGCATCGGCAACCCAAAGGGTGCCAGCACGGTCTTTGACCATGGAAAAGATTGATCGGCGCCACAAAACCTCTCCCGGATGTTCAGAGCGGAGCCACAGCGTCTGCTCAAGGCCTTCTGACGTGTGCTCTATCAGAAAGACCCCGCTGGCGCGGGTTACCACCATATCGCCATGACAGGTCTCTAAGAATTTGGCCTCACCAAATCCACCGGGATGCGTGATTGGATCCACATGGTGATGCCAGAGAGACGTCACCTGCTTTGAAGGCCATTCAACTCTCGAAATACCCCGGGCAGTGGCGATCCACATCTCATCAGCGCGCCCACCATGAAGGGCGTAAATGGTGGATGCACTCAGGTGTCGATGTTCATCATCCAGTCCGTCCAGATCGGTAAACGCGTAACCATCGTAAAGACTGATTCCGGATTGGGTGCCGAACCATAACAGGCCTTGGGCGTCCTCAGCCATGGCCAACACGCTAGACTGCGCCAATCCATCGGCCACGCCATAGGAATCAAAGAGGTCATTGGCTTTGGCGGGACGACTGCTGATGCCCGCTTGGACCGTCAACGTCCAAACGATGCACAAGCACCAAAAAAGCCTCACCCCCGGTGTTGATCCCATCGCTTAGTGGTCCACTCCGGACGGGCGCAGTTTCTTTGCGTCATGACCTTGGGCATTTGACCACCACGCCACAAAGTCAAACGGCCCACCAAACCCTTGCCACTCTATTGGATTGGACTTACCCTCACTGGCTTTGTAGCTGGTAAAAAATTGCTCAATCGCAATCAATGTGTCTGAGTCAATAAGCGCCAGTGATGGCACGTTGGATGCCTGTCGATTGAAGTCATCCATTGGGATGGCTAGGACTTTGTCATCTTGCTCGCCACCATCTCGCATTCTCGCCAAACCCACGGGAATCACTTCAATCAAGGCACCAGGCACCAAAGGGACTGAGGTGATAACCAACACATCCATCAAATCACCATCGGCTGCCTTGACTGACGGCAGCCCACCGTAGTGCGCAGGATAGCGATGCGTATCCGGCAAGAAACGGTCCACCATGAGACCCCCATGCACGGGATCGATTTCATATTTGACTTGTGAGTCTTTGGGAATCTCAATGAGGGCCAATAGGCGCTCCGGCGCGTTGGCTGGCTGTGGTAAGTCGAAAGGGTGCATCGGCTGAGCAGACACCGAGATCGCACACAGCAGAGCCACCCCCACGCCCAAAAATCCCAGCAAGGCTTTTTTTAGCACGACCCACTCCCAAAACCAAACTAAGATTCAATTATAACGTGCGATCTACTGAGGCTTTGGGGCTTGGGTGATCCGGTCGAGTTCTAGCCGGAGCCTAAACACTCGTTCAGAGGTGGGAAAGCGATCCCACCTCTGAACAATGAATACTCAAATGTGCTTTGACCTCGCGCTCAAGCTCAGGTCCAGAGTGCAACAACCGCCATCAAGGTGGCCCCCAAAATCATGGCTACCAGCTTCGCATTGACATGACCGTGCTTCCGAAACTCCTGAGACAGGATCTCAAATATGGCGACATACAGAAATGTGCCTGCCGCCAATGCATCGAAAAGTCCTTCCATCATTGGCCCTTTGGAGCCACTCAATTGGTTGAGTAACCATAGGCCAAGCAACACGCCCACGGGTGTGGTGAGTGAGAAGGCGATCATGCGGCCGAGAAACTGCCTTGCCTTTTCACTCACCGGCGAGACTTTGAGCGCCAGAGCAAAACTGGCCGTCCCTTTATGAGCCAGCACGGCGATCAGCAACGCCACGGCAGCCACACTTTGATTCTCGATGCCTAAAGCAAATCCGGTAATGATGGAATGGATGGAGAGAACCAAGAACAAGACTGCGGCTGATACCACAGAGTTTTGTTCTTTGACTGAAGCCTGATGACCGACCTGATCAATGAGCAGCATCAAAGCAAAGGATGCTGTTGCCAGCAACCCAAACAAGGGATAGCTTATTGAGGGGAAGGCCACCGCGAGCTGGCTTTGGGAATCTGGCAAGACATGAATCAAGCCGGCAGCGATAAAAATTCCGCCAGCCAAGCAATTGGCGATGGACAAGGCCGAGCCATCACCGGGTTGCTCGGTCATCCGTCTGGCAACCAACGCGCCAATAAAGCCGACGACAAAGATGGCCACTGCACCCACTAACTTCACAACTTCTAAGCTCATTTAAAGACTCCCAGTATGGATTGGCTTCCCCAAGAGCAAAATAACTTGGATGGTACCGGTGAGTCAATGTTGGAACCACAGAGCCCGAATTTAACGACACCTGCGACTAAAAATGACAGTTTTGTTATGATGGGATGACAGTCTCAATCCCGACTAACCGATGCTGGCATTATAAACAGGGGGAAGTTCGTGCCGATTCATTGGCTCCATCAAACACTCAAAGGCATCGCGATTTTAATCAGTATCGCGTTGCTCAGTGCATTCGTCATCTGGGCTGACCCTTGGCTAAATCAAAGCGACCCTTTAATGACCCAGGTACTCAATGCCTGGCCGATGGCCTCAATTTTTGTGTTGTTGCTCGCCATCACCAAACGCCCCGCGCTGTCGTTGCTCACTGCCATGGCGACTACTGCCATGGTGCTTTATATCAACCACATCAAACTCACCGAGCTCTCACAGCCTCTTCTTTTAACCGACCTGATGCTTTTCCCGCAGGTGATGGGGCATATGGATTTATTGGCCGCTTACTTGGACACGAACCTGCTCATCGCGCTCTTCTTTGCTTGGCTCGGCGCCTGTACGTTGTTTTGGATTACCGAACCCCAATGGTTCGAACGAACGGGACAAGTGGCCGGCGCTGTGTTGGGCATTGGCATGTTGGCTTTTCTAGCCAGCTCCTGGGGTCTGTCTTGGTATGAAAAAAACACAGGCCCAAAGAGACCTTGGGCACCCATGGAGGAAATT